>JBELME010000138.1:0-10630 GCA_042096095.1 Enterovibrio sp. | reverse complement strand
GGGGCTTACCGGCATGGGGTTTCTTGATCGTGGTGAACATCCTGCTGCTGATTGCAGGTAACTTTATGGAGCCTTCAGCCATCTTATTGATCATGGCGCCGATCTTGTTCCCTATCGCAACGCAGCTTGGCATCGACCCAATCCATTTGGGTATCATCATGGTGGTGAACATGGAAATAGGGATGTTAACGCCGCCGGTGGGGCTGAATTTGTTTGTGACCGCGGGGATCACGGGGGAAAGCATTGGGTGGGCGATACGTGCGGCACTGCCTTGGCTCGGTCTACTGCTGATCTTCCTGATTCTGATCACCTACATTCCGCAGATATCGTTGTTCTTACCGGATTATCTCGATTCACTTCGAGGGTATAAATCCTGATGTAACGATCAAAGATAATAAAAAGGGGCGATACGCCCCTTTTTTTTATTTGTACGTTTGCGAATAGCTGCCCGCATCAAGTCGACGCGGAGCAGGCGTGAAGACCCGTGAGAATACTTACTTGGCCAACTTCTCAAGTACTGCTTTCAGCAGTTTGATGCGTGGCTCAATAGAGTGAAGCTCAAGATATTCTGCATCGCTGTGGAAGCCCGCACCAATTGGCCCCAAACCATCAAGGGTTGGTACGCCTAAAACGGCCGTTAAGTTCGCATCAGAGCCGCCGCCCACTTCCTGCCAAGTGATGTCGATACCCAGATCTTTTCCGGTTTCTTCGATCATCGCCATTAGGCTTTCAGTCTTGCTCGTCGGCGCCATTGCTGGCTTGGTTGCTTCACGCACTAGAGATACCGTCACGCCATCAACAAATGGGGTCTCGGTCAATGCGTGGATTTTGCTATCCACAAGTGCATATTCATCGTTGTCCCAGAAACGCACGTCAACAACCGCTTCCGAGTGTTGTGGGACAATGTTCGCTCCGTCACCACCGTTTACAACACCCACATTCAGTGTGGTGCCTGACTCGAAGTCCGTCATTGCATTTAATGCAATGATCCAATGCGCCATTTCAGTGATCGCACTACGGCCGTTTTGTGGCTCATTACCGGCGTGTGCCGCTTTGCCAAGGAACGTCATTCTGTAACGGGCCATGCCTTTGCGTGCTTTTACCAATGAGCCGTCAGCACGCGCAGCTTCAGCAACCAGCACGTGACGAGCATCTTTCGCGACGGATTTCAGCCATGCTTCAGAGTGCAAAGAACCAATTTCTTCATCTGGATTCATGCACACGCAGATAGAAAGCTTGTCGCGCACGCTTACATCTAGCGCTCGCAGTGTATATACCACGTTCAATAGGCCAGATTTCATGTCAGAAACACCTGGACCATAAGCACGGTTTTCATCGTTACTCATAGGGCGTTCAGCCACAGTACCGACAGGGAAAACGGTATCCATGTGACCAATAAGCATCACGTCGATGTGCTCTGCTTCAGGCTTGTTGCGGATCTCAAGACCCACGCCAGCAATGCCACAATCAACACGTTTGATGTGCCATCCGCCCATGTCTTCGTATTTTGCCGCCATGATGTCGGCAATCACTTCGATGCCTTCAACCGTCAGTGTGCCGCAATCAACATTGATCAGCGGGCGCAGTTCTTCAAGATAGGTGTTCAGAGAAAAGTGCATAGCAACTCCGGAAATCCGTTTGGAAAGCAACGCCGAGCCTTTATTGAATGAGAAAAGCGCTCGGCGTGAGAGATAGCGTTAAACCAGAATGTTCATCACCAACATTGCGCCAAGGGCATTGATCACTGAGATGATTACCATGGCTGGGATGTAGCGACCTTCAGTACCGATTGGACCCAAGATGCGGCCAAGGTATTGGACTTGTGAACCCATTAGGTAGATGGCAGGGGCAAGAATGGCAATGTGTTCGCCATTTAGGATGCCTTGGTCAAACAGGCTAATTACAACACCCACTGCACCACCCATCGACATCCATGCGCCGATCAGCACTGCTGCCGCTTCACCTGGAAGACCAAACACAGCCATGACGGGAGAAAACAAGGTACCCATCAGTTCAAGCGCGCCAGTGATTTGGAGCGCTTTGATGATCACGAATGCCATCAAAACGTTTGGCACGGTTGACGTCGTTGCGATGGTCCAGCCTTTCTTCGCGCCTTCGACGAAAATATCCGTCACCATCGGTTTTTTTGCTTCAGCCATTATGCTTTCTCCTCGGTTAGCGCGTTGCTGGTTTTGTCTTCTTTGCCTTCAGTGATGTTCAGGTAAACGCGGAACAGGTTTGCGCCCACGAATTTGAATACGAACATCACGGCAACCGCGAGACCGATAGAAGAAGAAACGGCGAGAGAGCCGTCCATCAGCGTCAGGGTGAACAGTACTGCGCCTGATGAGAAGAAGTTCACGATCGCTGCACCCGCAGAGAATTGGAACATGGTGAAGATATCAGCTTCGCGCTTCGTCAGGTGGCCTTCATCTTTGAGTTGACGGGTCATGGCTGCACCCGCATCGGTGCTTTGTAACGATGCGATCAATGCAAGACCCGTGTTGCCAGGAATGTTCATCAGAGGACGAAGCAGAGGTGTAAGCAGTTTACGTGCAGCATCCAGTGCACCGTAATGCTCAAGTACGTTGATCATACCCAGTGCAAACATCACGGTAGGGATCAATGTTAGGGCGAACAGGAAGCCATCACGTGCGCCGCTGCCGCCTTTACCACGCATGGAGGTAGTGGCCGCTTGAATGCCGTCAGCGGTCTCGTTTACGCCATAAACAACGCTACCGAACGAACCGTTCAGGGTTGTGAAGTCAAAAACGCCATACCATTCGTTAGATTGGAGTAATCCGGAAAAGAAAACGACGGCAAAGGCGAGGGCAATGTAGCTGCCGATCGTGACTTTACGAGTCTGCTCGCTAGGAGTGGTCATACATACCTCTTGGGCTAAATGGGTTTGCTTATGCAAAATGAAATCTGCATCCATTCTCTTCTGCGAGGGAATCCGCACTTTGATTGGGGTCAATATGTGCTACTTAAAGGAGGGGGAATGGCGTGGTTCAATGTTGAATATGTGATCGCGATCTATTATCTGTGGCGAGAGGTAAACCGCAGATAATCGCTGGTAAAACAAGGATGTAAAAACTTTTCGAGAGATGTAAAAAAGGCAGCTAATGCTGCCTTTCTCAGTGAAGCTTCTACTTATGCTTTTTTCAGTGTAGCCAAGTGTTCTATGTCTGCAACCGGCCCTGCATCTTCTTGGGCTGCTTTTGGCTCACATGGGTCAACAAACCAGCCTAAGTAAGATGTGACGATAGTGACAATGATACAAACAAAGCTCAGCCACATGAACGGGGCATAAGACAGGGTGGCAACACCCAAAATAGTTGCCATGTAGATGCCGTTATCACTCCAAGGCACCATACCTGATGTCAACGTGCCGCCGAACTCAGCGTTACGAGAAAGGTTCTTACGGTGGTAACCAATGCGGTCATAGTTCTTCGCACAAATCTTTGGTGTCAGAATCAAAGACACGTACATGGCAGAGCCAAACACGTTCCCAAGGAATGCCGTACCAATGGTTGACGTGGCAAGGCTACCTGCTGAATTCACTTTACGCTCGAAAATCTTCGCGATGGTTTCAAGTACACCCACTTTGTCTAGCAGGCCACCAAAGCCCAGACCGAAAACAATCACAGCCACGGAACCCAGCATGGATTCCATCCCGCCACGGTTTAGAATGGCATCAATGAAGCTCACTCCTGATTCAATTTGGAACGGTGCCCATGCCGTGTTGATTGCGGCTAGCGGGTTCATGTCTTGAACCACAATCGCCCACAAGATGCCCAATACGGATCCTAGAGAAATCACCGGGAACGAGGGTAGGCGGAGTGCCAAAAGCACTAACACAATCGCCACTGGGATAAAGGACATTGGTGAAATCACGAATTGTTTGTCCATCGCGGCAATCACGTCGCTCACCTGTGCCATGTCAACATTGCCTGCGTAGTGTAAGCCCAGTACGGTGAACAA
This sequence comes from Enterovibrio sp., assembly GCA_042096095.1. GTDB lineage: Bacteria > Pseudomonadota > Gammaproteobacteria > Enterobacterales > Vibrionaceae > Enterovibrio. Next base: position 6,646 of record JBELME010000138.1, on the reverse strand, counting down.
AATACCTGTGATGATGTAACTGATCAGTGCGATTGGCAGCATGCCTTTAATGTGCTCAACGATTTCTACCCCCGACATGGAAGACGCAAGGATCACGGAATCAGAAAGCGGAGACAGTTTGTCTCCAAAGTAACAGCCAGATAGCACAGCGCCCGCGGTCACTGGAGCGGGAACACCCAATCCTTGGCCGATACCCATCATCGCGATACCTGCTGTACCTGCCGCGCCCCAGGAGGTTCCTGTCGCCAGCGCTGTGAGTGAACAGATGATCATGGTGGCTGCGAGGAAGATGGATGGGTGAATCGCTTTCAAGCCGTAATAAATGATGGTTGGAACGATACCGCCCGCAATCCAGGTGCCGACCAGCGCGCCGACAGCCAGAAGAATTAATACTGCACCAAGACCATTTGCAATACCGTTGGTGGCCGCTTTTTCAAGATCTTTGTACTGATGACCGAGCTTAATGCCAAGGCCGATGATTAAGAACCAACCAATGTACAGCGCCAATTGAATAGGTAAGTTAAGTTTGGCGGTAAAGGAGAATGCCAACAACAGGAATAGACCGAGCGCCATGAATACTTGGAACAAAGAAGGAAGTTGCGCCGAGCGTTTTTTCATATATCAAACCTTTCTTGAGAGTCGGGCCCTTGTCGGTTCCTTCCGGTGAAATACATAACCAAGTCACGTCAAAATGAACGTCTGTACGCGTAAATTTCGCGTTCTAACGTCACTTTCTCTGAAGTCGCAGACATCATTACCTTGAGGTCGCTTGGGTATACAAACAATCACAAACAGTGGGCTGTTATTACTACCATCCTGGTGGCGAGAGTTACTTTAGCGAAAGAGGATAGAAGAGGTGAACAAGAATTTCATTTTATGTGACTTATGCGCTCAAGGGGTTATTTTTCATGGTTTACCTGACGATAGTTGTATGGATATGGTTAATTTTTGTGATTGTAATGCGGTTAGTGTGTGTTTCTGAAATGTGTGTAAAAATGTAAACCTACAGCATTTAAGATGGCTTAGTGGGGTATTTTTGAAGTCATTGTTCGTCTATAGCGAATAGCTGAGGTTTTTACGTGTAAGGCTTAGTGAGAGAGGCTTAGTAAAAGCTGTCTTTTAGTTGCTTCGTCCTACTTTTAATTGTAAACCCTTAAAATCTGGTGTTTATTTTTTGTTCGGAACGCATTCTATGCGAATGGGTTGAGATTTTTCTCGTGCTTAGGCAAAAAGATGCAGTTTTTGCTTGTTATTTGTGTCGTTAATTTTCAAGATAAGTGAAGAAATTTAAACAAGGAGTGTGAGAGCGAATGAAAAGAGTAGGGTTAGTAGGCTGGCGCGGTATGGTGGGTTCTGTACTGATGCAGCGCATGGTAGAAGAACGTGACTTCGATGTTATCGAGCCGGTTTTTTACAGTACCTCTCAAATTGGTATCCCTGCGCCAAACTATGGCAAAGATGCAGGTCTTCTCGAAGATGCCTTTAATATCGAAAGCCTAAAAACTTTGGACGTTGTTATTACCTGTCAAGGTGGTAGCTACACAGAAGAAGTGTATCCAAAGCTACTGGCTGCTGGCTGGAAGGGATATTGGATTGATGCCGCATCAACACTTCGTATGAAAGAAGACAGCATCATTACGCTGGATCCTGTCAACTTTAAGCAAATCCAAGAAGGCATTCACAAGGGAACGAAAACCTATGTGGGTGGTAACTGTACTGTCAGCCTCATGCTGATGGCGGTGGGTGGCCTTTACAAAGAAGGTTTGGTCGAGTGGATGACCGCGCAAACGTATCAAGCCGCTTCTGGTGCTGGTGCGAAGAACATGCGCGAATTGATCAGCCAAATGGGTGTGATCAATGACGCGGTGAGCCTTGATCTGGCAAACCCTGCAACGTCCATTTTGGATATCGACCGTAAAGTGGCTGAAACGCTGCGCTCTTCAAGTTTCCCGACTTCAGAATTTGGTGCGCCATTGGCGGGCTCTTTGATCCCTTGGATCGACGTGAAACGTGAAAATGGTCAAAGCAAAGAAGAGTGGAAGGGCACGGTAGAAACCAACAAGATCCTTGGTCTTGAAAGCAACCCTGTCCCGATCGATGGCACGTGTGTACGTATCGGTGCAATGCGTTGTCACAGCCAAGCATTAACTTTGAAGCTGAAGAAGAACGTTCCTTTGGACGAAATCGAAGGCATCATCGCTGCGCATAATGATTGGGTGAAAGTGATCCCTAACGAGCGTGACATTACGGTGCAAGAGCTGTCTCCTGCAAAAGTAACAGGGACCTTGTCTGTGCCTGTAGGTCGTCTTCGTAAGATGGCAATGGGTGATGACTTCTTGAACGCATTCACTGTGGGTGACCAACTACTTTGGGGTGCTGCAGAGCCTCTACGTCGTACACTTCGCATTATTCTTGCTGAAGTGGCGTAACACCGGGTTCAACGCCAGTTAAAATATAATACCTCAAACAAAGCCGCTGACCATCAGCGGCTTTTTTGTGACAGACATTTTTGGCATCTTAGCTTCTAGCTTCTAGCTTCTAGCGTCTAGCTTCTAGCTTCTAGCTTCTAGTTTCTCGGTGAACGACAAGCAAAAAAATACCCCGCCGAAGCGAGGTATTTCGTTCACACTTAAAGGTGCGAAAAGAACCGAGAGATTACGCTGCTAGGTTTTGAGCAACGAATTCCCAGTTAACCAATGCCCAGAATGCATTCATGTAGTCTGGACGTAGGTTACGGAAATCGATGTAGTAAGCGTGTTCCCAAAGGTCAACAGTCAGAAGTGGTGTAACACCTTGTTCAGTCAGGGGGGTACCTGCGTTTGACGTGTTTACGATATCGAGAGAACCGTCAGCTTTTTTCACCAACCAAGTCCAAGAAGAACCGAAGTTGTTGATTGCTGAATCAGTGAATTTCGCTTTAAATTCTTCGAATGAACCGAACGATTTCGCGATTGCATCTGCAACATCACCTGTTGGCTCACCACCGCCATTTGGGCTTAGGCAGTGCCAGTAGAAGGTGTGGTTCCAGATTTGCGCTGCGTTGTTGAACACACCGCCAGTAGATGTCTTGATGATCTCTTCCAGAGATTTGCTCTCAAGCTCAGTGCCTTCAACTAGGCCATTAAGCTTTACAACGTAAGTGTTGTGGTGCTTACCGTAGTGGTATTCCAAAGTCTCTTGAGAGATGTGCGGCTCAAGTGCATTTTTTTCGTAAGGAAGAGCTGGTAGTTGAAATGCCATTACTCGATTCTCCATGATGGGTGGGGTTGCCCCCTGACATTATTGCTTCCTGTAGATTTGTCTTACACTTTAGGTAACTAAATTGTCGACGTTTCTACTTATAGACTGACTGCAAAACAGTTTAGCAAGTTTTTACTTTATTAAAAGAATAATTTTAAAAAAAGCGGCTGAATATGCCCTTACAGTTTTTAGGCATTTTTTTCCGCGCTTTTCCCAGTTAATATGGACGAAGTCATCACACTTGGTGTTCGAGGAAGTAATGGAAACTATTGATAAAATCAAACAGCAGATCGAAGAAAATGCGATCCTGCTATACATGAAAGGCTCACCTAAGCTACCTAGCTGTGGCTTTTCTTCGCAAACTAGCCAAGCGCTGATGGCGTGCGGTGAAAAATTTGCGTACGTAGATATTCTGCAAAATCCAGACATTCGTGCCGAGTTGCCAGTTTATGCAGAATGGCCGACCTTCCCACAACTATGGGTTGAAGGTGAATTGATCGGTGGTTGTGACATCGTGTTGGAAATGTTCCAGAAAGGTGAGCTTCAGCCTATCATCAAAGACGCGGCAATGCGCCGTGATGCGGAATAAAACCTCGCCGTTTTTAACGCAATAATTCCAACAGAAAAAGCCGCTGATTATCAGCGGCTTTTTTATTGGGTGGCATTTTATCGCTATGGCGAAAAGTGCTCAGATTACAGCACCATGGCTGCGAGCCAACCAAAGCCAATCAACGGCAAGTTGTAGTGAACAAAGGTGGGCACAACCGTGTCCCAAATGTGCTCGTGCTGTCCATCTGCATTAAGCCCAGAAGTGGGACCAAGCGTCGAGTCTGAGGCCGGGGAGCCTGCATCGCCCAAGGCTGCGGCAGTACCCACCAGCGCGATCGTCGCCATCGGTGAGAAACCAAATGCCAATGCCAGTGGCACATAAATGGTCGCGATAATCGGGATGGTGGAGAATGATGAACCAATGCCCATCGTGACTAATAGGCCCACAACCAACATCAATAGCGCGGCGAGGGGCTTGTTGTCACCAATACTCGAGGCGAGTGACGCCACCAAGGTTTCAACACCACCCGTCGCTTTCATCACCGCCGCAAAACCAGCAGCCGAAATCATAATGAAGCCAATCATGGACATCATATGCACGCCGCGCGTGAAGACATCGTTCGTGTCCTGCCATTTGATCACGCCGCCAATGGTGAACACCAAAAAGCCTGCAAGCGCACCGACGATCATAGATCCAGTATAAAGCTGAGCGCTCAAGGTCGTTGCAATCGCAACGATGGCCACAACAATGTTCTGCGGTTTGATTTCCGTTTTTTCAGGCTCTGCCGCGCGGATTTTTTCTTCTGAGTAGTGTCGAGGTTTACGGTAGCTGATGAACGCAGCAACCAACACACCAAATAGCATACCCGCTGCAGGTAAGAGCATAGCCTGAGGCACTTGGCTTGCAACAACATCTAGTCCGTTATCGTGCAGGTTTTTCAGCAAAATATTGTTGAGGAAAATGCCGCCAAAACCAATTGGTAACACCATGTATGGCGTGATCAAACCGAAGGTAAGGACACACGCTACGAGTCGGCGGTCTAGGTTTAGTTTTGCGAACACATGCAAAAGAGGCGGAATCACAATGGGAATGAACGCAATGTGCACAGGAATGACGTTTTGCGATGACATTGCGAGCAGTGCGAGTGCAAGCAGCACCATGTATTTCAGTGCACTTGTCGCCGTGGCATTGTCTTTGCCATTGAGTTTACGAATCACCGCTTGTGCAAGAAGATCGGTAATACCTGAACGACTAATCGCAACGGCAAACGTACCTAACATGGCGTAACTCAAGGCGATGGTTGCACCGCCGCCAAGCCCACCTTCAAACGCTGAAATGGTATCGGTTAGCGATAGACCACTAACCACTCCGCCAAGAATGGCACTAAAGGTGAGCGCGACGACAACGTTAACTCTTAAAAGGGCCAACATTAGCATCACACAAACCGCGATAACGACCGGATTCATGAGTTTTTTCCCTACTTCTCTATGCCCAAAACGGGCAAAAAATTGTCCCAAATGTGTATAACCAAACCACCTCGTCATCCTTGATGAGTCAAGAGGTAGTTTGGGTATCACCTTGCGAAGATCACAGTTTGCGTTTTTTTTTAACGTTGTCGAGAGGAATTTGTAGGGAAGGGAGAAATAAAGAAAAAGGCCGGCAATGCCGGCCTTTTGGGATATTGTATGGGCTACAACCCTTTACTGTGATGAGGAAAGGATACTGCTATTACCAACATCAAATGTTGTACCATCACCGTCAATAAATGAAGCGATTTGCTTGAGCATTTCGTCGTTAGCATTGGAACTTGGTGAAGTGCTCAGTAGTGAAGAATGCCCCCCTTCGGTAAACAGCAGTGCGCTTTTGACAGTCTTACCTGAGACTGATGAAGTAGTGGCGTTTAATCCTAACGGTTCGATGAGAGGAATGGTGCCTCCACTAGGAGAGTAAATCTCGTAAACCGTTGAATTTGCTCTGATGGGCGTATCCTTGATAAGCGAATTCGGAATTGTTTCATCACCTGCAACAGAAGCTAGATAAACGGGAATGTCGCTACCGATTGAGTTGGCGTGATTGATTGGGTCTACCGAATCCAAAACAATCTGAGCGGCACCTGCATAAAGTCCAAATGCATCATATGCTGGCTGCAAACTCGTGTCGGGTGAGTTTTTTTGAAAGATAGAAAAGCAGGAGCCGAGGTCATTTAGCAAACCATTTTGCTGACAGAATCCCGCGAATGTTTGGTCTGCACCTGCTAACAAGCTTCCTTTGACAAAATCACCAAAGGCTCCGGAATTGAGCAACAGATATGGAATACTCGCGCCAGGGTTCGCGAGGGCAACTGCATTGATATTAAAAAGGTAGGTGTCTGCTGTAGCATTATTTACTGAGCGATTTGCAACGTTTCCAACATCAACACCTGTGATTGCCCCTAGAGAATGACCGACAAAGGCAACGCCTTTGTCCGGGTCTAGGTTACCAAGCGGTGCATCGAGGGTGCCGCCTTGTTTTAGGAAGGAAAGGATACGCCCAATTGATGCACGGAGGTTGATGACGTCAATCGCACTTTGCCTTAAGTTGTCACGAGCAACAGGCAAAGCAGCAAGGTTGAGATAAACAGCGGGACTGCCTGTTGTTGCACTCAATTGCTCAGAAATGGCTCGCTCACCATGAAGTGGATGATCAATGGCGAAAACAGCAACGCAGTTGTCTCCAATAAGACCATCAGCACCAATCCCTCCGTTATCGGTAAGTGTTTCTTTGCGAGAAGTAATGTCATGCTGGAAGATAATGGTTCGCATCTTAGCATTGTTGGGGCAGTTATCTGACTTGGGCGCGATCAACATTACAGGCACA
>JBELME010000137.1:0-10648 GCA_042096095.1 Enterovibrio sp. | reverse complement strand
AACCCTACATTTTGTTCAACAGATGGCGTGCTCGAGTACGGCCAATGGCTATCAAACGGAGGAAACATTACCGAACAAAACTGCGGCATTAACAGTTACGGTGATGGGGTTAACGCTGTACTCAAGTTTAACGATGGTTCGATGGCAATCGGTATAAACGGACACACCATAAAATCAGGTGAAGCTTGGACAAAAGGCACCAACGGCGGAATCGATTGGAACGGATACTGGGGGTATGCATTTTTTGACGCCCAGGGACGCCCGACTGCAATGGCCTTAACGAGCAAGAATTGGGCGAAATGGGGCGCGGGCTTTAGTTTCCTTTATAAAAATGGTGGTTGGGAATATTGGAAGCAAGATAACTGGATCTCATCCTTTTCTGACGGGCAATCGCTCGATCGTAACGCGCCGAGATTCAATATTCCCGCGCTTTAATGCAACAGGCTTATGTTTTCACGAAAAGAGAGCTCTCGCATATAATAGCGCGCCAAAAATAGAAAAGGTCTGCCCATACTAGGCAGACCTTAACTCATTTAGCGCTAGCTCCCAGATACCTGAAAGCAACGTAATCATGGCATCTTTAATCTGTTTGGCATTCTTTGACTACTTCAACACAAACTGGGACACACGCTGTTTCAACACATCGTTAGCGTTAACCAAGTTTTGATTATCAACACGAATTTGGTCACTCAGGTTCACGATTGAATCCTTCGATTCCTTAATCTTAAGCATCGAGGTATTAAGATAGTCAATTTGGCCTAGCAGCTCATCAAGCCCCGTGCCTTCACCATCAGCAGAAATCAGTGTCACCACCTCATTGATGGAAGACACGGCATCTTGGACGGTTTCATTGGAGCCTTCGTAATGGGAAATGATGTCCAGAAGTTCTTCTTTTTGCGCGGTTAAACGCTCACTGATTTGCACCACGGAACTACGGATCTCAGCCACGATTTTCGTGATATCACCCAAGCTATCTTGCGTCGACAGTGCTAGCTGACGTACTTCATCCGCCACCACTGCAAAGCCACGGCCTTGGTCACCTGCGCGCGCCGCTTCTATCGCTGCATTCAAAGACAGCAAGTTGGTTTGCTCAGAAATCGACTTAATCACCTCAACAAACTTTTCAATAGACTCCGCCTGCGCTTTAAGCTCAATAAAAGAGGTGTACATGTGTTCAACGCTGCTCGAGTAGTTCTCTAACTGCTTAAGTGAAGAAATGTTTTTACTATTTAAATCAATCAACTCTCCTTTCACTTGCTGAGTAGAAGAGGCAGTATCTTTCAGCGTTTGAACCATGGAAGAAGAGAAAGTTTTCAACGATGACAGATTGGTTGTGGCGACTTCGTAGTTGTCGTCTTGCTTCACCAGATCCTCGTTGATGTTTTTCATCTTCATGAACATGGCGTCAGACAAAGACTTTGACTCGTTAGAGGAGTCATCGATGGTTTCAAGGGTATTTCGAATACTGATGCGGAAGTTTTCAATGACCCTTAAAAAATCTTCCATTTCACTGTTCAATGACGATTTCACCTCATTCTTCACGCTGAGGTTATTCTCTTCGAAATTCTTCAAGTAGCGCTTAGTTTCATTCAGCGAGTCAACACCCCATTTTTTTTCATCAATATCGTGGATGAGGAGTACGCCAGCCAACGTCAATTGGATGATCACGGAGTAAATATTGTCAGTGAAGAAAAATGCATTCACCAAAAGCAACACAATACCCACCCAGTGGATTAACCTCATTCTCGTAAACAGCGAACTAAACATGCTTTTTCTCGACATCAGCTTTCCCTAATACAAATACTGCAGCATTGATATGCATCTAAACGCGCACGGCATAACTAAAAATAGTTGAGCCTTTCAGTGCTCGCCAACATCATTACCCCCGAATGCCCCAAACCGGTTGCGCGCATTGCAAACGTATAATTTCGATAAAGCCTGCCCATACGCGAGCCCATAACTGGCGCTTTACTCCCTGCCCAGCAAAAATACGGGTGTGCCAATTTGATGATTTCCAGTACTATGCAGCAATTAAATTGGGTACAGATGTCTATGACCATTGAAGTAAAAAATATTCCAACAGCGGAAGTCACATGTGCAAACTGCCAAGCATGCTGCTGTCGCTTAGAAGTCATGATCATCACAGATACCGGCGTACCTGAAGAACATATCGCGGTAGATGAATGGGGCGCAGAAACCATGCTGCGCTTAGAGGATGGCTGGTGTTCAGCGGTCGATCGCGAAACCTTGATGTGTACGATCTATGAAAACCGCCCTTGGATTTGCCGCGAATTTGAAATGGGTTCGTACGAGTGTGTCGAAGAGCGTAAAGCCTGCTTGTAACCCCCCACGTTTAAAGGGTTCTCCCCCTTCCCATCAAATAAGGAAGAGGGATAAAAAATAGCCAAAAACAAAAAAGCCAGCAGATGCTGGCTTTTTGCTTTTCAGGCGGGCATACATTTTAACTGCCCATGGCCCTTGAGACGAACGCGCGGGTGCGTTCATGCTGGGCGTTGCCGAAAATCTGCGAAGGTGGACCTTGCTCAACAATCACCCCGCCTTCCATGAAAATCACGGTATCCGCGATGTCGCGCGCAAACTGCATTTCATGGGTCACAACCACCATGGTCTGCTTTTTCTCCGCCAATTGCTTCATAACAGCCAAAACCTCATCGACCCATTCAGGGTCAAGCGCAGACGTGGGCTCATCAAACAAAATCACGTCACCTTTACATGCCATGGCGCGCGCAATACCCACGCGTTGTTGCTGACCACCAGAAAGCTGCGCAGGATATTTGTTCAAATGATCTGCCATGCCCACGCTTTCTAATAAATCACGCGCCGTTCTCTGTGCCGTGTCTTTTGGCTCTTTCCACACCGTCATTAAAGATTCAGCGACGTTCTCCAGTGCCGTTTTGTTGGCAAACAAGGCATAGCTTTGAAACACAAAACTGCTTTGTTTACGCAGGTTATGAATGTCTGATGTCGACGCTTTCTCCGCATTAACAGACGCTTCACCGATTTGGATATCACCTGTGGTAGGCGTTTCCAAATAGTTCAGGCAGCGTAGCAAGGTCGATTTGCCGGTACCTGACGGCCCGATAATGACGACGATTTCACCTTGTTTCACGTCCAAGTCGATGTGTTTTAACACCTCAACATCACCAAAGCGTTTGCTGAGGTTTTTTACCGCGATCATTTGATTCACTGTGCTCATCGTGCGTACGCCTTATTCAACCTGACTTCCAACAACGACTGAATCTGCGTGAAGAAAATCACTACCACCCAGTAAATCAGTGCAACCGCCATAAAGGCTTCGAAAAACTTAAAGCTCGATGACGCTTCCATCTGGGCTTTTGCCATGATCTCCGCCACACCCAAAGTAAAAGCAAGGGAGGTACTTTTGATCATGTCGATGAAATAGTTCATCAACGACGGCGTTGCCACGCGGGCGGCTTGCGGCAGGATGATGCGCTTCATGGCTTGAAGCTGTGTCATCCCTACGCTCAAGCTGGCTTCCATTTGGTTTTTGTCGATGCCTAAGATCGCAGCACGAATGCTTTCAGCCATGTAGGCAGAGAAGTGGAGCGACAAACCAATCACGGCTGCGGTGAACGCATCCATCCCAACAAAGATAGGGAAGATTTGTGGCAATCCGTAGTAAAGCAAAAACAGTTGAACCAAGAGCGGTGTGCCGCGAAAGAAAGAGATATACACCACCACAAGGGCGTTCAACACCTTGAGTTTAAACACACGCACGAGAGCAAGAAAAACGGATAATACCAATGCCACAGCAAAGCCAATGAGTGACATTTCGAGGGTTATTCCCAAATACTTAAACAGTATCGGGAACAACGCCATCATGTAGTCGAAATCAAACCCGTTCATTATTTCGTGATGTCAGAATCAAACCAAGTTTGCGAGATTGCGCTTAGGGTGCCATCGGCTTTCATGTCATTCAGCGCTTTATCTACTTTGGCTTTTATCTCTAACTTCTCTGGTGTGTTCAAAAACGGCATCGCATTTTGGATGGTTTCAAACGGTTGACCCGCAAGTGCCAGCGGCAAACCTGACTTCTTAATCAACTGTGCTGAAGAAACACGGTCCATCACGAATGCATCAGTGCGGCCTAGGGCAACATCTTGCTCGAAACCAGAGTCATACGTGATGATGTTGATTTCGTTGTTTTTGTCGTAGTTACGCAGTAATTGCTCAAAGTTACTCCCGAGGTTTACTGCCACTTTTTTCCCTTTCAGATCATCAATGCCTTGAATGTCATCGCGTCCTTTTCGGATAACCACTTGGGCACCATCAACCACGTAAGGCACAGAAAACGCGTATTTTGCTTTGCGTGCATCTGTCATGGTGATTTGGTTACTGATGGTATCAATGTGGCCCGCTTCCAACATGCCAAACAGGCCAGAGAAGCTGGACGTCACGAACTCAACGTCGTAGTCGGCACGCTTACCAATTTCATTCCACACATCCACTTCGAAGCCTTGTAGCTTATCGAGCTTCACAAACGTGAACGGGAAGTAACGGCCCGACATGCCGACTTTGATTTCGTCTTGAGCAAGTGATGCAGTAGAGGTAAAGCTGGCCGCGAGTGCAAGTGTGGCAACCAGTAGGTTTTTCATTGAAGGCATGGTGAAGTACTCCTTTATTCTTTTGCCGCCAATGTAACGCAGTTCCTTTTTTGCGATAAATAACGAAAAAACATATGTAATACTCTGGAAATTTCATATAAACCAGAGTAATAAAATGTAATCCATTTCATTCACCGAACAGCTAACTGCTCTATCCGCAGTTTTGTAGATGCATTGTTTACTTTATTACCACCCAGCTTCACCGCCTCCATTAAAACCCTTATGCCACCCCATTACTCGCCAATAAAAACAAGCAGCTAACAACAATCAAAAAATAAAATGAAAAAAGATCACCCTTCTCAGGACTTGCCCGTTTGTAGTGTGTAAATACCCGATGAACAAAGGAAGACACCATGCACTCGCTTTCAAAAAAACGCCTTGCTATTGCGATCACACTTGCCTTGGGGATCACCACCGCCTGCACGGATGTCGCGATGAATGACGCATCAACAAAAGAACAGGCGCAGAATGCGCAAACCTCCACCACGAAACCAAATACCCCTTTGCCTCAACCGCAAATCCAACCTATGCCTGAAATGGAAGAGCATGTTGCCATGCATGATGCCTCCGTCGACGTTGCGTTTGCTGCGCAGCCTACTAACCGCATGGGCAAGGCATTGATGGTAATGCCCGGTTACGAGCCCTACCCTCAGGCCGAAAATCGTGACAACTATGTCGACACACCGAGCAATGGCGTGCACCAAGTCAGTACCACGCCACTTTCCACCTTCTCGATTGACGTTGATACGGGCAGTTATGCCAATGTGCGAAGTTACCTCACCATGGGACAAAACCCCCCGACTGACGCGATTCGGGAAGAAGCCTTCATCAACTATTTTGATTACAACTACGCCACGCCAAACAGCACCAAACAGCCGTTCTCGGTAAACACAGAGATCGCGCCGTCCCCTTGGAACGTGGAACGCCAACTGCTTCGCATTGCGCTCAAAGGCTACGACATTCCAAAAGCAGAGCGTAAAGCCTCGAACCTTGTGTTCTTGGTCGATGTGTCAGGCTCAATGGCGCAACCCAACAAATTGCCATTGCTGGTGCAAAGTTTGTCGATGTTGACCAAAGAGCTGGGAGAGAACGACACCGTCAGCTTGGTGACCTATGCCGGTAACGCCAGCGTGGTGTTAAAACCCACCAAAGGCGACAACACACAAACCATCCTCAATGCGCTCAAAAGCCTGAATGCGGGCGGCGGCACATACGGGGAAAGCGGCATTAAACTCGCCTACCAACAAGCGCAGCAAGGCTTCATCAAAGGCGGCGTTAACCGTGTGATTCTGGCGACAGACGGCGATTTTAACCTCGGCGTCACCAACATGGATGAGCTTAAAGACATCATCACCGCAGAGCGTAAGAAAGGCGTATCCCTCACCACACTCGGTGTTGGACGAGGCAACTACAACGATGCCTTGATGGAGCAACTGGCGAACACAGGAGATGGCAATCACGCTTACATTGATACACTGCATGAAGCTCAAAAAGTGCTACTACGCCAGATGAGTGGCACGCTTCAAAGCATTGCGTCTGACGTAAAAATTCAAGTTGAATTCAACCCAGCTAACGTCAAAGAGTACCGTTTGATTGGTTATCAAAACCGAAAACTGCGCGACGAAGACTTTAACAATGACAAGGTAGATGCAGGCGAGATTGGCGCGGGTCATACCGTGACTGCGCTCTATGAACTGACGTTAACAGGCGACCAAGGTCAAATTGACGATCTGCGTTATCAACAAAAAGAGGCCGATGTGGCATCTTCAGGCAGTCACAGTAACGAATTAGCGCATGTGAAAGTCCGTTATAAATTACCCGGCACCGCCACCAGCAAACTGGTAGAAGGCAACGTGAATCAAAACGACATCAAGAAGGGCTTCACCCAAGCGAGTGCAGATTTCAAATTTGCCACAGCGGTTGCGGCATTTGCACAGAAACTCAAAGAAAATAGCTACCTTGATGATTTCGATTACGCGCAGATCGCCACCATCGCCCGAGAAAATCGCGGCGACGACCCTTACAACTACCGCGGAGAGTTTGTTCGCTTAGTGGAAGTGGCGCAAAGTCTTTAATGGCGAGGGCAGCAAAGTGTGCCGCAGCAAATAACCACACGTTTCATCACGGTCATTTAATAACCAATAAGGTTTCATGGAAAACATACCCGACGAACAACTGATGCTGCAGTTTCGCGACGGCAACCAAGCTGCCTTCGCGACCCTGTATCAGCGACACAAAGGATCACTCTACCGCTATTTCTTGCGCCAGCTTGGCACAGGAAATGGCGGCAGAGCCGAAGAGCTGTATCAGGACGTCTGGTATCGTGTGATTGATAAAAGAGAAAGCTATACGCCAACCGCCAAATTCACGACCTGGCTGTATCGCATCGCGCACCGCCTCGTGATTGATGAACACCGCAAACGCCTGTCGGAAAACGCCTATGCTTCAAAGCTCCCTGACGAGCCTCAATCAGACATGAGCGACGCGGAAGCTCGCGAGAAAGATGCCATCAAAGTGTGTATGGATGCCCTTGCCCCACTTCAACGCGAAGCCTTTTTGTTACGCCACGAAGCGGGGTTTGAACCTGCACAGATATGCGAGATTGTAGATGCAAAGCCAGAAGCCGTGAAAACCCGACTGCGCTATGCCATGGAACAACTCAGGCAATGCCTAACCCGTAAATTAGGAGGCCGAGAATGAGCAAGCCTTTTAGCGATGATGATATCGCCGCCATCTACAAAGACAGCGCGACTGACGTCCCTTCGACAGAGACGGATGATGCCATATTGGCGTATGCGTCTGAGCAAACAGGACACGCTGATTCACCTGAAGCAGAAACGGCAACGCAAAGAGGTAAATCACCGACGCATTGGTGGCCGATATTTGGCCTTGCCGCTGGTGCCATGTTTGTCGCCCTGCTTGCGCCTTGGCAATGGACCGATCAAACACTGCCTGGCGCACAAGATATCCAACAATATTCTTCGCCCGACCTGATGATGCTGGAAGAAGCAGAGATTGCGCCATCCGCAGCAGATGCGGTGCCAGACGCCAAACTTCACAAGTTCGCACCGCCAAGTGAAGACGCCCCTCGGGCAAGAAGCATGAAGTCAGCATTACCTGAAAAATTGATCGTACCGGCTGCCCCTGCTTCATCCCCTGCGCCCGCTCGAAAAGCGCTCGAAAGTGACATGATGGCGGACAGCGAGATCAGTGCTGAGATCGGCGTCATTGCGCCAGACCCTTTCCTTGAAATTAAAGCACTTCTTGAAGAAGGAAAAGACGCACAGGCGCGCGAGGCGCTGCGTAAACTGCTTGAACAACAGCCAGCGTTAGAAGCAGCAATACCCGCCGAATTACTGGATTTACGCAATAATGGCGCAGAAAAACAGTGACCCTTTCCCTCTGATAAGGCTCTCTTAGCCATTACCCCGATAATGCTCCCGTTGGCGCGTTATCGGGGACGTAATTCTATCAAAAACCTCACAAAAAACCCTGCGAGCAATTCGTGAGAATTTTGAGAAACGTTAGAGATTGGCCTGCAAGTTTTGTCCTTCATTCTGTTTTAAACCGTTAAACAGGATGAACGACAATGACAATATCAACGAAGCAAGGAGTCTGCGCACTTTCACTTCTTGGCTGCCTCGTATCAGGCAATATCGCGGCTGCGGAGCTTGAAATTACCGTCACAAATGCCACCAAAGGTATCTATTTCACTCCCCTTCTTATTGCCGCACATGACGGCAGTAACACATTGTTCGAAACAGGTACCGCTGCATCCGCTGAACTTCAAGCCATGGCTGAAGGCGGCGACATTTCAGGACTCTCTTCTGCGGTCAGTAACGCAGGCGGCGATGTGGTTGAAAACCCAGCATCGGGCCCGCTTGCACCGGCGGGTACCACCACGTTTGATTTTGATACTGGCTCACATGAGTACCTTTCTCTTACCGCCATGCTGCTACCCACCAATGATGGCTTCGTTGGCCTAAATAGCTGGAAGATCCCGACCGAAGTAGGTACTTACAGCATCAAGCTCAACGGCTACGATGCAGGCACAGAAATTAACAATGAGTTGGCGACAAGCATTCCTAACCCGCCGTTTATTACTAACCTCGGCGCTAACGGAACCGGTGTTGAACAAACCGCGAGTAACGCGACAGTTCACATCCACCCGGGCAACCTTGGCGATGCTGATGCAACCGCCGGCGCAAGTGATTTCGATTTCGCGGTACACCGTTGGTTGAATCCCGTCGCCGTGATGACCGTTGTGGTGAAATAAGGGGGTTTTATGAAATTACGATTGATGCTCTTTGCGAGCTCCGCCTTATTGTTGGCGGGCTGTCCATTTGATGATGACGATTCAACGAATACTTCAACTGACACGGATACATCGGCCACTGCAACCAGTGCCAGCTATACCGTCACGGTAAAAAACCTGACGGCGGCGCAACCTGTTTCGCCAATTACCTTGCTCGCACACAACGACAACTTTGCCCTGTTCACGACAGGTGAAGCCGCGTCTGTCCCGCTAGAAGTCATGGCAGAAGGTGGCGACAACACCGATCTTCTCGCTTTCAGCAACGATGACAACGTGACATTGACTATGGGTGGCGCTGGCCCAATTCCTTCGGGTGGACAAGAATCCTTTACTTTTACCGTGGATCCGAGCAGCGCAGGTTATCTGTCATTGGCTGGCATGCTAGTCAACACAAATGATGCTTTCGCAGGTTTCAGTGCAATGGACATTAGTGCGCTAGAAGCGGGTGATACGGAACGCGTTAATGCAGTCATTTGGGATGCAGGTACAGAAATCAACGATGAGCTTGCAGCAAACATTCCCGGCCCTGCTGGCGGTGGTGAAGGTTTCAATGCCGCTCGTGGCAGTGATGATCAAGTGACGGTTCACCCGGGTGTGATCAGCAGTGATGATGGACTCACAACCTCTGCGTTGTTAACCCAGCATCGCTTCTTGAACCCAGGTATTAGCGTCACGATTGAACGCACTGAATAAAGCGAGGACTCACCGCCAGCGTGTTAGCCAACATGAATGGGCAAATCAACAACTGGTGGTGAACATCATATTCAAATATGGACGTCTGAAAGGAAGCAAGTAGACACAAGAAAAAGCGTGGCAGCTTATTGGAAAACATGGAAAGACTTGGCGTGAAACCTGTTACATGCAGAGACAGTTCACATGCAAACGGACGGCCTTCCGCCCTTCGATATGACTCGTTACTTGATCCCCCGCCTTCATTTGAAGGAACGCTTGAGCCAGATACAACGATGTTAGCCGTCCGTTTTTTCTCTTTTCCTCATGTCGCTATTGCGCCAGATGCTCAGCTAGAACGATTCATCATCAAACCCACCAAAATCATCACCACCGCCAAAATCATTACCAAAGCTGTCCTCAGCCCCTGAGTCACCGCCATAGCGATTGGCATCTTCGTCGGTATTGGCAAATCCACTATCGTTACCAAAACCACTGCCAAAGCCAGTGCCTTGGCTCCAACCGCCCGTATAATCTTGGGTGTAACTGTCTGAGCCATTGAGAAAACTGCCACTCTCTGGCGACGCCGCATCACCCGAATCCGACGTTGACGCTTAATCAGGTGAAGTGTCCTCATTGATCACGGTATTGTTGGTGACATCTTCCACCACAGGTCCGCTGTGCTCGTCACCAAAGAACAAATGACTCAATGCGCTGCCTGCAACCATACCCGCTGCAACACCCGCCGCTGTTTGCATAAACCCACCAAATGCACTTGGACGATACGCAGGTTGTGGTGGGGTTGGCGGCTGACGATCACCACCAAACATTTTGCTCATGCTGCTGCGCTGAGATTCTTGTTGGTAAAATTCCGCATTGCGCTGCAAATAGTCATTGCGACTTTTTAACTCTTTCAACGCGACATCTTGTGCCAATACCATTTGCGTCAATCGATAAATCACATCAGGTTGCGACGCAATCTGTTCATTAATGAGCGTTGATGCTTCTGGGTCGGATG
>JBELME010000136.1:0-10674 GCA_042096095.1 Enterovibrio sp. | reverse complement strand
GGATTTGAACCTCCGACCCCTGACACCCCATGACAGTGCGCTACCAAGCTGCGCTACAGACCGACGAATTGATATTCATGTTACGAACAGAGCGTTAATGTGTCAATTGTCTTTATTAATTTTCTCTGAGTGATTCAACCAGTTGGATAAGGAAGCAAAAAAGAAGGCAGCCAATTGGCTGCCTTCTTTTTATTGCTCTTCTGGGTGATAAAACCGCTTCAGCTCGTGCATGACTTGCATCAACACAGACAGCTGAGGCTTACCTTCTGGCTGTTGCTTGTAGTTGCTGTCATAAACACGGTAGTTCCCGAATTTATCAACCACCGTGGTTTTGTCTGGCTGAACCACCACGATATCTCGGCTGTCTCCGGCGAGCACCCACTTGCGTGGCTTGTCAGCAAGCTCAAAGATATTGCGA
This sequence comes from Enterovibrio sp., assembly GCA_042096095.1. Taxonomy (GTDB): domain Bacteria; phylum Pseudomonadota; class Gammaproteobacteria; order Enterobacterales; family Vibrionaceae; genus Enterovibrio. Next base: position 10,256 of record JBELME010000136.1, on the reverse strand, counting down.
CCACTGGTGTAAAGCTCTGATGGGCTATCTACCGCCAACATCGACTCCATCAAGGTGGGAACGATATCTAGGTGAGAGCTGTAGGCGTCAATCACCTGTGGCGCTTTGTTTGGCCAATGCACAACCAAAGGCACTTGTAACTGATACTTGCTGTAGTTGGTGTTAGCCCCCCAACTGTTTGAGCCTGTCTCGTTAAACTCTGTTCCATGGTTCGACGTCACGATGACGATGGTGTTGTCGAGTTGCCCATTCGTTTCTAGGGAATCAAACAGATCACCGAGCAATTCATCCACGTAATAAGCAGCATTGTTGTAGCTGTTTTTCAGCACCAGGGCGGTGTGGTCGCCAACGCTCGCTAATTCATTATCGAGTGAAGGCTGGAACGGGCGTGTATAGTCCCCGCCTTGCTCGTAGTTGGTGACACTTTTTAGCTCCAGATACGCGAACCAAGGGGCTTTCGTGTCCGAAGCATTCACCCATGTATTGAGCGCATCCGTAGCTTGGTCATCAGCAACCCAAGACGCTTCACCGTCAAAACGTTGAGCGGCGTCTAAATGCTTACCAAAGACGCTTTGGTAATAAATCGGATTGCTGAAGTTGTCTGCGCTGAAAAGCCCGAATGCGTACTTCTTATCTTCCAGGGTATCGATAAGCAGTGGGCTTAATCCCTCTGTTCTCGCGCTTTGCGCGTAGCTACCCGGCAAGCCATAGAACAAACCAAAAATACCCGCCATCGCGTCATTGCTGGTACTGAAATGGTGCTCAAACTTGGTGTTGTTGTTCGCAAACTCGTTGAGGCGCGGCATTACAACGGGATCGAGCATATCAGCGCGAAGGCTTTCTACCATGACGACCAAGAGGTTCTGGTTATAGCTGTTCGCATTGGAGGCGAAAGAAACGTTATCAAGAGGGTAACGAATCACTTCGCTGTCCTGCTGACCAAGTTCGTCACGGCGTGCTTGGTATTCTTGACGATCAAGCAGACCGTATTTCTCCATGAAGGTTTTTGCCGTCATAGGGTAAGAAATTGGAAAGTTAGAACGCTGCGCTGTTACCGGGCTATACAAGAAAGCATCTGCCCAAATGTGGATCAGATGACTGCCGATGAAGCACAGCGAAAATACGGTGGCGATAGGCACACCGACAAGCTTGCGTGACAGTTTACGCAGCTTGCGCCATACCCATTCGGACATGGCAATTTCGAGCAAGAAAATCGCGGGCACGACGACAAATAAATATTGCCAGTGCGCGTTCATGTCCGTTTTTTCACCGCTCAACAACAGCTCCCACACCAAAGGGTTCAGGTGAAGGTGCAGTGTTTGATATGTGTAGATATCCAGTAATAACGTTGTAAGACCCGCCGTTGCCACGAGCACGGCAAACAAGCGCATCAAGCGTTGCGACGGGATGATAAAGCTGGCAGGGAAGATAATTAGGATATAGACAGCGAAAACCAGAAAGCCGAAATGACCTATCCACGTTAAAAGTTGATAAGTTTGTCCAAGCAGGGTTTCTGGCCAACCCGACTGAGCGATATAGCGTGTGCCCAGCAACATGGCTGCAATGATGTTAAAAAAACTAAACCAGTGTCCCCAGCTGATAAGCTGTGACACTTTATCCCTGTAGGTATTTCCGCTGTCTACCATAAAGGCCAATTCTTCTCTTTATTCTTACTGCGCGATAACCGAATTAACGGCTTATTACTCTGTATCGATTGAAGACACGAGAGCTTGAGCAAATTTTTCAGCGATCACTTTACGTTGCGCGGCTGGCAAGTTGTTATTGATCAGATTTGTCGCAATGTTACCAACAACCATCAGTGATAGGTCAGTAGACGCTTTGTGCTTTTCAAGAACATTGACCACATCACTCAGGATCTGTTCAACGTTTTTATCTTGATATTTAGAAGTAACAGGCATAGAAACTCTTGTCTTGTGTTCACAGAAGCCGCGTATAATACCCCACACTCTAGTCTGACTTAAAATGTTTTCAATTATGAGCCTCACGCTTTCAAACGTAATTCTTCATCAACTGAAAAAAGACGGTGAAGACTCGCTGGTTGTTCAGCTACGCGATCAACTGCTAACCCATTCTCCTTCAACGGAAAATTTAATCAGTGAAATCCACCGCATTTACAACGCAAAAGCTGGAAAAGGTTTTGGTCAATTTGCGCAGGAGAGTGACGTATCAGCGTGGCTGAAGGCCTCTCGCAAGCAAGAAATGGATTTTTTAACCTTTTCTTTTCAAACCGCAGAGCGCTTAAAGACAGAACTTGCCAAGTATCCTTTTGCTGATGAAGGGGTTTTGGTATTGGCAGAATACCGTTCACTTGCGACTGAATACTTGTTCATTGGACTGTTGGAATCGAAAGCCAGCATGAAAGTCACCGATGATCTGGAAATCAGCTCAACGGATTACCTTGATGTGGCAAAAATGGACATTGCTGCCCGTATCGATTTGTCGACGTGGGAAAGCGATGCGGATTCAAACCGCTACCTCACTTACATTAAGGGCCGCGTTGGCCGTAAAGTGGCGGACTTCTTCCTCGATTTCATGCAAGCTGAAGTCGGTATGGACACCAAGCAGCAAAACTTGGTGCTGATGCAAGCTGTCGAAGATTACTGCGCAGATTCGCGTCTTGAAAAAGACGAAAAACAGCAATACCGCAAGCAAGTTTACGATTACTGCAATGGCCAATTGCAATCTGGCGATGAAGTGATTGTAAAAGAATTGGCGAGCGAACTTCCGAAGAATGACCAAGGCGTTGATTTTTATCAATTTGCGTCAGAGCAAGGTTATGAGCTGGAAGAAAGCTTCCCTGCAGACAGAACCTCAATGCGCAAACTCACAAAGTTTGTGGGTGGCGGTGGCGGACTTTCGATTAACTTCGACAGCATGCTGCTTGGCGAGCGTGTTTTCTATGATCAAGATACAGATACACTCACCATCAAAGGCATTCCACCCAATCTGCGCGATCAACTTACGCGCCGCTTGAACGTGGAAGAGTAAATCTTGCTGATTTACTTGTAAAAATGAAGTCGCTTATTGCGGCTTTATTTTTATATACTGGTATGCAAAAACGCGCACAATATTTGCAAAGCTGCACAAAGTTCCTAACTTAAAAGAAAGCATGTCTAGAAATGCTTGCATAATGAGCTTTGGCGCTGGCAGATTAATGGTTTAGGAAAGTGAACTTGCACAAAACTAAGCCTTTTTTAAAGGATTCCCTGTGATATCACCATTATCCATGTTCGCTTTGAACAGTCGGAAAAGAACAAGAAATAGCCAGCGTCTTCAATTGAGTCGGCTTTCAAAGTTGGTATGGGTGCTTTTTTTCGTCTCGTTTTTCTACGCTATTGCGACCTACAAAGAGATGTATCACGTCAAAGAGCACGCGACACATGTTGTGAAGCTCAACAATGCGGCGCAGCAATTACGACAAGCTGTCTCTGCCTCAATGCTCAATCAGCAAGTTGAGCTATCGAATATTGAAAAAGAAATTCAACATTTCCGTTACCTGCTGCTGCGTACCAAATCTCATACGATTGATGATCAATGGAACGATATTCAAAGCACCCTGTTAGACGCAGATGCCTTCGTGGAAGATATCGATAATCTGCTCGCCTCCATCTACTCGGTGTCGAACGTGACGAAGAAGCTCAAACAGCTCTCTGAAACAGAAACGACAGTTGAACAGCAATTGTTGTTCCAAAGTATTACGAGCTACCTGCTTTTCGAATTGCATGGGCTTAATGATTCCAGGACAACCAGCCGTGCGGACCGTTTCAATGAATACATTGCCCAGCTAGAGACCATGCTTGCAGCGCGTTCAAGCATGACGGCGAGTGTGGAGATTTACGCGCTGTATACTGGGCTAGAGCGGTTGAATCAGCAGCTTGAAAACGTTGATAGCATTATGAATCATCGTTTCGTGAGGGCGATGATGCAGCAGCAAACCTATTGGACAACACAGGTCATAGCCTTGCTGGATCGCACCTTGATGCTATCCGGCATCGCGTTTTTGCTCCTCGCGGCGCAAGTTCTGATTCGTTACAAAATTGAAAGGCTCTCGACTCATTTTTCACGAAAAGAATCGCCAGTGTCGTCTGAAAGTACGAGTGTGATAGAGAATGACGCCGTTCAGTATCATGACCAGGTTGTTTTTGAAGTCGACAACTTGATGGAGCAACTCGAGGGTGACATAGAGGCCATTGATGCGGTGTTGAGCATGTTTGTCGCAGAGCATCAAACCGATGGTGAGAAGCTGCAAGCCTTTGCCGATAGCGGTGATGTAGAAGGGATACGCAGCCTATTTCACAGCATGAAAGGCGTCTCAGGTAACATTGGCGCTTATGCGATGCAGCAATTTTGCATCCAGGTTGAAAAAACGCTCTTGGCGGGTGAGTCACCAAACAAGCGTGTGGTCGAACAATTTGACCAGTTGTTAGCACTTACTATCAGAGACGTGCTGAGTAAGATGGAACACCTCTATAAAACAACAGCTTACTGAGGCTCAGCCCGTGTTTAGAAATGATATTCCTTGGTACAAAACGATCAGCATCAAAGCTCTGTGGATCCTTGGGCTCATGCTGGCGGTTGTGGTGATATCCATTGTTTATGTGCTGGAAACCACGGGTGATAGCATGGTGCGTGACAGTGCTAACCAGCGCGTTGAAGCACAGGTGGAAACCGTCGCACAAAGTCTTGGACAACTCTCAAACAATATCGAAACGGTTGCTCTCACCATTGCCGATATTTTGTCTGTCGATGACACCGAAGCCCAGATTGAGCAAAAACTCGCGACGCTGCTAAGCAATGCGAACATCAAGAACGTGGTTGCTAGTGGTGGTTTCTGGCCTGAACCCTACTTCTATGATCCTTCCAGATCGAAAGCCTCCGTATTTATCGCTTTTAACGACGATGGCTCCCATCGACGAGTCACTGACTACAACGACGAATCTGCACGTCCTTACCAAATAGAAGAATGGTACGCGCCAGCCCGCTGGTCTGTGCCGGGTTCTGCGTATTGGTCTCGGGCCTACATCGACCCTTACACGCAAGAACCCATGGTGACATGCAGCGTACCTATTTACGCTGATGGTGTTTTCTTTGGTGTTGTTACTATCGATGTGCGCTTGGCTGAGCTTCAAGCCTTTTTAACCCGCAGTGGACAAAAGCTCGGCGGCTACCTTGCCATGTTTGACCGAAGTGGGCGCTTAATGTCAGACGCAGAGTCGGTGACGATAGGAAGCCCGAGTTTTGGCCCTTTGCCTACAACTCGTGAAATTGCTGCTAGAGAGCCACAGTTTTCTGAACTTGCTTTAGTGATCAGTGTTGCGACACAAGGTGACCGTCTCGTGCGCCAAAGTAACCAAAGGCTTCAGGCCCTCGCTAAATCCATGGTGCAATCTTCACCGGACATTGATATTGGCTATGCGCTATCGATTGCGTCAGAAATGGTGCCGGATGAATCCGTGTTTAAAGGCTCTGAAAGGCTCTTTACCCACCGTCTGCAAAACGACCCGATGCTTCAAGAACCCACCTTGGTGTTTGGGCGCATTTTACCAGGGTCTAACTGGATGCTCGTCGGCGCACTGCCAGAACGTTTATTGTTGGTCGAAGCCAAAACCTTGAAGAATGATTTATTCTTCGCGATGGCATTGGTGGGCATTTTGCTGGTGGGCGTAACCTACGGGGCCATTCACTTTTACGTTGTTAGACCGATGGCGAAAGTGCGCCTTGCGCTGATTGAACAACGCGGTGATGTGCCGTTCTCTCCGATTGACTACACGGAGCAAGATGAGCTGGGTATGTTGGTGCGAGAGTTTAATGACATCAGCACTGATCTTGTGGATGCGCGTGAGAAAGCATTGGATGCTGCGCGCGCCAAGCAATTGTTCCTCGCGAATATCAGCCACGAAATTCGTACCCCAATGAACGGGATCCTGGGTGCAACCTCTTTGATGCAGGACGAGCCGATCACAGGCAAACAGGCAGAATACTTGTCTGTGATTGCGCACTCTTCGCGAGGCTTAATGTCGCTTATCAATAACATTCTTGATTTCAGTAAGATGGAATCCAATCACCTGAAACTGGAAGAAGCACCGTTCGACCTAGAGCAAGTGGGGCGTTATGTGCATGATCTGATGTTGCCAACCATCAAAGACAAACCTCAACTTCGGTTTGACTATGAGTTCGATGAGCGCTGCCCGAGCCGTTTTATGGGAGATGCACACCGTATTGAGCAGGTGATGTTGAACTTGGTGTCAAACGCACTGAAGTTCACCGAAAGTGGCTTTGTTAAACTGAAGATTCTTGTCAGCAAGCAAAGTGGCTTGTATTCCGGTGTCGTGGTGCGAGTGACCGACACAGGGGTGGGCATTCCGTCTGACAAGTACAAATTGATCTTTGATGAATTTCAGCAAGCAGATGCATCAACCACGCGTCGATTTGGTGGATCTGGCCTCGGTCTTGCCATTACCAAGCAATTGGTTGATTTGATGGGGGGAGACATTTCCATCGCGAGCAAGGTTGGACGAGGTAGCCAATTTGATGTTTCCTTACCGCTTCAAATTGAAAACGACATGTCGAACGAAACGGCGCAGGAATTGATCAGCCAACACCTTGATGCTTTCCTAGGAAAACAGTGTTTGTTGGTGGAAGACAATGCCATTAATCGTATGATTGCGGAGAAAATGCTGTCTAAACTTGGCTTCTCCATTGACATCGCAAGAGACGGTGTAGCAGCACTGGAGAAAGCGGCATCACGCAGCTACGACATCATTTTTATGGATATTCAAATGCCAAGAATGGATGGTTTAGAGGCCACGCGACAGATCCGCACATCGCAAAATATGAATCAAAGTACACCGATTGTCGCGATGACGGCGAACGTGCTAAAAGATGACATTTGGCGTTGTATCAGCAATGGTATGCAAGGACATATCGGAAAACCATTGCGTGAAAATGATATCTACTCAGCGTGTATTAAAGTCATATCCCGTGAATTTGAATCGTAAATTGATCGCAGAGTAATCGATACCGAACAATTAGCTTGATCTGGGTCAATGGTTTTTCGACACGCGCGAGCAAAATAGCGCGCTTATGAATACTGTATCTGTAACGTCAACCCAACGACGCCAGCCTCTTTGGCTCGTTCGCGCGATGACGACATATTATTGCAAGCACATTCACCGTGGCAGCCAACTTTGTCCTCAGTGTTCTGCCTTGATTGCCTTTGAAGAAGCGCGATACACCCAGTGTGCGACCCAAATGGGGAATGCGTCTTGTCGTGAGTGTCATCGTCAATGTTATCCCGATGCGAAGCGACTGGAAATCAACCACATTGTTCGATGGGCTGAGCCAAAAATTCGCTGGCGTATTCCGTTCATCATCGCTCGCCATTACATGCATAGCCTCCTCCAACCGCATTAATTTCAGCGCCGCTTAACGGTTAAGCGCGCGTCTTCATTGTCTCCTTTCTTAGAATGGGAAATGGGTGGAAATTCACCCCTTTCCCAATTTCGATCTCTCAGTTTTGTTTCTTAATTGTTAACTAAATGTTTGCTTGTGTTTCACCCTCATCTTCCTTGCGTTACTGATTAAAGGGAAAGCAAACATTCATTGTGTAAATGTTTGTCAAGGTAGGAAGAAGAGGACATTCTATGAAAAACCTTCAGAAGATGGTTTCCGCCATCGCACTGTGTGTGGGTATGGTTGCGGGCGCAAACGCGGCACCTGACACCATCAAATTCTCTCATGTGGTGGCTGAGAACACACCTAAAGGGCAAATGGCGCTTAAGTTTAGAGATCTCGTTGCTGAGCGCATCGGTGATAAATATGTGGTTGAGGTTTACCCCAACTCGCAGCTGTTCGGTGACGGCAAAGAAATGGAAGCACTGATCCTTGGAGACGTACAGTTTATTGCCCCATCTCTCTCTAAGTTCTCCAAATACACCAAACAACTCCAGATCTATGATCTTCCATTCCTGTTCAAAGACATGGAAGCGGTTGATCGTTTCCAGCGCAGCAAAGCGGGTCAAACGTTGCTGAAATCTGTGCAAGGGAAAGGCCTGACAGGGCTTGGATACCTGCATAATGGTTTAAAGCAATTGTCAGCGAATGACCCACTGCGTGTCCCTTCTGATGCTGACGGGAAGAAATTCCGCATCATGAGCTCTGATGTGCTGGCCGCGCAGTTCGAAGCGGTTGATGCTGTGCCGCTGAAAAAACCGTTCTCAGAGGTATTTACCTTGCTGCAAACACGCGCGATCGATGGTCAGGAAAATACTTGGTCAAACATCTATTCGAAGAAGTTCTTTGAAGTTCAGCCTTACATCACCGAATCTAACCACGGCGTGTTGGATTACATGGTGACAACATCGAACGAGTTCTGGGCTGGATTGCCAGATGCAGACCGCGATGTGCTGAAAAAAGCGTTGGATGAAGCCGTCGTACACGGTAATCAAATCGCGAATGAAAAGGGCATGAAAGATCGTCAAAACATCATCGATTCTGGACGTAGCCAAGTGATCACGCTGACTGATGCAGAGCGCCAGCAATGGGTTGAAGTGATGAAACCTGTCTGGGGTGAATTCCAAGAACAAATCGGTCAATCGCTGATTGACGCTGCTGTTGCCTCAAACCAGTAAGTTGTTGTGGCCCGACCAATACGTCGGGCTTTTTTATGTTTGGAGTTGAACATGGTTCAGTTTTTACACCGCTTTGAGGAAGCCGGCATTGGTTTGTTGCTGGTGGCAATGACCTTGTTGGTGTTTTTCGAAGTGATTTTGCGGTTCTTTTTTAACGAAGGTCTGCTTTGGGCGCAAGAGCTCACCTTATATATGTCTGCTTGGTTAGTGTTAATGGGCGCGTCGTGGGGGTTACGTGAAGGTGCCCATATCGGTGTGGATGTGCTGATTAAGCATTTACCTGCGGGTATGCAAAAAACGGTGACTTTGATGGCACTGGGTGGGTGCTTGGTGTATTGCGGGCTCTTTTTATACGGGTCTTGGATCTACCTCAGCAAAATGAAAATGATTGGCATTGAAATGGAAGACATGCCAATTGAAAAATGGAAAGCCATGTCGTGTCTGATTTTGGGTTTTGCATTGTTAGCACTGCGCGTATGCACTTTGGGCCATGAAGTGTGGACAGGAAAACGTGCGGGCTTTGGTTTTCATGATGAAGCAAAAGAAAGCATGCACTTGGCGCAAGAGCTTGAAGATGAATACGACGCCAAGGAGGGGCAAAACAAATGACCATTGCAGCACTATTTGGATTGCTTTTTGTTTGTATGTTCATGGGCATGCCTATTGCGATTGCACTCGGTTTGTCGAGTGTGGCAACGATTTTGATGTTTTCAAATGATTCATTGGCATCCATTGCCTTGAAACTTTTCGAGGCCACCAGTGAGCATTACACCTTGTTAGCCATCCCGTTTTTCATTTTCTCATCGGCGTTTCTTTCAACGGGTGGCGTCGCAAGGCGTCTGATTAATTTTGCCATTGATTCTGTGGGCCATGTGAAAGGTGGCCTCGCCATGGCGTCTGTTATGGCTTGTATGCTTTTTGCGGCGGTATCGGGCAGTTCGCCTGCTACGGTGGCCGCTATCGGCTCTATCGTCATTGTGGGTATGGTGAAAGCAGGGTATCCCAAAGCGTTTGCCGCTGGTGTTATTGCGAACGCGGGCACTTTGGGTATTTTGATTCCGCCTTCTATCGTGATGCTGGTGTATGCCGCAGCGACGGAAGTGTCAGCGTCACGCATGTTTATGGCGGGCTTTATTCCTGGCTTGATGATGGGCGGTATTCTGATGCTGGCTATCTACGTCGTGGCACGTATTAAAGGCCTACCTTCACAGCCGTTTCCTGGCGTGGGTGCGCTAATGCATTCAGGGCTTCGCGCGTTGGGCGGGCTCATGCTGATTATCATCGTGCTTGGCTCCATCTATGGTGGTGTTGCTAGCCCAACGGAAGCGGCATCGGTCGCTGCAGTTTACGCATGGCTTGTCAGCGTGTGGGGTTACCGCGATATCGGCCCACTCAAAGATGTGCCTTGGCGTCGTGATGGTGAAGGCACGGTGAGCATGCTGCTGAGAAACCTTGTTTCGCTGCCGATGGTGATGGTGAAATCCTTTACCGACAAAGAAGTGAACCACGTGGTTCGTGATGCCTCGAAAGTCAGCATCATGCTGCTGTTCATCATTGCAAATGCCATGTTGTTCGCACACGTACTCACCACAGAACGTATTCCAC
>JBELME010000135.1:0-10825 GCA_042096095.1 Enterovibrio sp. | reverse complement strand
ACTGCCGCTGTGTTGGTGTGTTATGGCATTTCATTCTATTTGCTATCATTAACTGTAAAAGTGATGCCGTTGGGCATTGCCTATGCGATTTGGAGTGCGGCGGGGATTGTGCTTGTCTCTATGGTTGCATGGCTATGGCATGGGCAACAACTTGATCTACCAGCAATGCTTGGCATGTCGATGATCATTACCGGCGTGGTGATCATTAACCTTTTTTCTTCAGTTGTTCACTGAGTCTGCTGTTTTTCTCTGAGCCGATAGCTTGTGAGTCTATTGTTTGTTGAACCCATAGGGTGTTCTGGCGGCGTGGTGCCAATTTGGCATCACCACGCTTATTTTGACGCTAACACCTCTGAGCGCGCCGCGTTGAGCAGGGTGTCGAGGTCATAATGCCCTTTGTCATCTACCCAAGATAATCCCACACTGTACTCAACGTGATAGTTAAGGTTTCTCTCCTTGCCTGAACGTTCCACGCGCTCTTTGAAACGTCGTAACGTGTCATGTGTGCTTTCCAGTGAGGTGTTGGTCATTAACACCACAAATTTGTCGCTGGCGAGTCTGCCGAGCACGTCAGAATTTCTAAAGCCGAACTTTAACAACTCCCCAAAAAATGCCAGTGCACGATCCCCTTCTTTGTTGCCATGTTTTTGATTGATCGCGGCCACGCTTTTTAAATCGAAATAGGCGAGGCTGACAGGCAATTCCATTCGGTCACACATATTGAGGCTATTCTGTGCCAACACGGTAAACCCAGCGTCATTGAGAAGACCAGTGAGGTAATCTTGCGTGGACATTTCCATCGCGGCCAGTTCGTGCTCCACAAGATCCGCGATGTCCTTCAAGCTGGTGATGTCTTCAGCGGGAAAATCGCGTGGGACATTGTCCCAAATACTGATACTGCCGATAACGGTACCATTGCTGTGTCGTAAAGGTACTGCGGCGTAAAAGCGCACATGCTGCTCGCCGAGTACCCAAGGGTTGTTGGCAAATCTGGGGTCTTGGCTTGCATCGTTCACGATCACGGGGTCATTGGACAATATTGTGTGGGCGCAGAATGATACCTCGCGCGGTGTTTCTTCGGGGAACTGTCCGACATGGGATTTTACCCATTGGCGTTTTGAATCGATGAAGCTGATCATGGCTTCGTCGCAGGCATAGAGTTGTTGGGCAAGGCGTGTCAATCGATCAAAACGTTCTTCTGCGCCAGTATCCAAAACATTGAGATGATGCAGCGCCTGAATGCGTTGCATTTCATTGGAAGGAAGGGAGGGCTTTTTCATGGGTCATCCAAAGTATTCTATGCCTTCTAAAACTATACAACACAATGAGATAACCCACGCTTAAACCCTTAACAATTTGAAGGAATAAGTATTCCTCCAGGTGTTAGTTTGTGGCGTTTGGCGCGAGACCGTCCGGGGGTATTGATGTGGCTTCTTTACCTCCCTCAGTCCTTGCGGACATCGATGTGAGCTGTTGATCTGAACTGTGAGTGAATCGACGTACAAGGAGGTTGAGCTCTGCGGCGAGTAACTCAATCGTATTCGCAGATTGGTTCGATTTTTCTGCCGCTTTCGATGTGGCGGCGGCCAAATCTGCAATCACCACGATGTTTCTGTCGACGCTCTCTGTCACCACGGTTTGTTCTTCCGATGCGGTTGCGATTTGTAAGTTCTGCCCCGCGATGTCTTCGATTTGATCTACCATGGCAATCATGACGTTGGCTCCATCTCTTGCTTGTTTCACACTGACGTTTGCCATTTCACTGCTTTGATTCATGACATCCACACTGTGTCGAATGCCTTGCTGAAGTTGTTCAATGATTTTGGTGATTTCGTCCGTCGATTCGTGGGTTTTCATGGCAAGCTCACGGACTTGGTCGGCGACAACAGCAAAGCCTCGACCTTGATCACCAGCGCGCGCAGCTTCAATGGCGGCATTAAGTGCTAAGAGGTTGGTCTGTTCGGTGATCGCGCGGATAACGTCGATCACTGAACCTATCTCTTCACTATCACTATTGAGTTGCTGCATGTTTTCGCTGGCGCTTCGCATGCTCTCTGACAGTTCGTTGGTCTTGCGCGATGTTTGGCTGTTCACGTTGCGTCCCGTTTTTGCAGACGCTTGAAGGTCGCTGGCCACAGAGGCTGCGCGGGCAACGCTTTGTGCGATGTCTTTGCTGGTGGCAGTCATTTCATTCATTGCTGTGGCAACGGTTTCTGATTCTTTATGCTGACGTTCTGCATTGGTGGCGGTTTTCCCCGCGAGCATCAGACTTTGATTGGCATTGGATGAGAGTTGATAAGAAATGCTGGCGATCTTCTCCATGGTGTATTGGAGTTTTGAAATAAAGCGGTTGAAGTTGTTCGCCAACTGAGAGAGTTCGTCATTGCCTGGCAATTGCATACGGACATCCAGCGAACTGTCGCCTTCTGAGATTTTCTTCATCAGGTGGTTCGCTTTCGACACCTTCATGGTGACATGGCGCGTGATCATGCTGAGTGCAATACACACCAACACCGCCAAGAGGCCTCCGACGCTGGTAAGACGCGTGGTGACGGCGCTTTCTCTTTCTTTAATCGCAGACATCAAATCTTCACTGAGCCCTTCTATCTGTTTTTCCGTTTTCTGAACGGAGGCACGTAAGCTGCCATGAAGGCCCTGTTGAGGAGAAAGGCCGATTTGCGCCATACCTAGTGCAAGTTCATTAAAGGTGTCTTGGTACTTACGCAGTGATGTTTCCATTATCAAGCGCCGGCTAGCAGGCATATCACCGTTCGAAATCTGCGACTGGATGTTTGAGTACAACTCGTTGAATTTGTTTACATAGCTGGCATCGAGTCGAAGCAGAAAATCTTTCTCAAAACGCCTTAACATCAGAAGCTGGTTGTAGAGGGTATTATCCGCAATATCTTGAATCTCCATTTCCAACTGGTGGGAGGCAGTGCGGGCCAGTCCTAGCAATCCATTCTTATGATCGACCCCCACAGTGACGCGCTGATTCACCAACGCTTCAAAATCGAGTTGGTAGGTTCTGAGTGTTAACAGCATTTCAACGATCGCTTGTTGTCCAGACAGGTTGAGGCTATTCATTTTGGCTCGCGCATTGGTGAGTGTGTCCCGAAGGTGTTGATACTCTTCGTCGAACCTGTCTTTGTACTTCAGATCATTTCGCGCCATAAAGTCTTTTTCATGACGGCGCAGCATCAGCACTGAGGTTTGGCTTTTTAGAATGTCGACAGAGGTGGTGTCCAACACATTCAATTGCTTAAAAGAGAGGTAAAAGGTGAGCACGAAGATCCCAACGGATACCACAATCATGACGACAATCCCATGAAGTTGCGCTTTTATAGTGTTTGGCAGTGCATTGAACATGTCGTCTCCTGTTTAGACGTTTGCCCCTCGGTACTGCTGAGTGTATAAGTGTTTTAGTTCTCGTTGTCTTAAATGTAGGACATAAGCGCACAATACTAGGGGTTTTATGACAAAAATATTTCAATTAAAATCCGCGTTGTGATCTGCATATGTTCTTCATGCGTGAGAGGTGTGTGCGTAGGCGATGGTGATGATTTGGTGCATCTTTGGGCGGTTTCGCGTATCTGCTACGCTGATTTTATTCATGTTTTTTGAATGAATTGAACAAACATCTTGTCTGGAAGTTCAAGATGTTAGCTTCTATCTTTAAGGCAAAGATGAGCACATAGTTAACGTGTCGCTCGCTTTGTAATGGAGAATCAATAATGAAAAAAATCATCATTGCAGTGGGATTACTGGCCGCGTCATCTTCAGTATTTGCAGGGAAAATGGGAAATGAGCTCGATTTACGCGTTGTAAGCGTGACATCGGGAACTTGGGTTCAAGTGCTTCAAAATGGTGAGCCTGTTGAAGGTGCGACGGTATCGTTATCGGGTTCACTGGGAGAACACGTTACGCCAGAAAATGGTCGAGTGTTTGTTATAGCAAAACAGCCGTCCTCGCGTTCGGGCACGTTTTCAGTCGTGACGGCGGACGGCAGAGAAATCAGCAAGCGCGTTGTATTGCCACGTGACCGTAAAGATTAATGCGGTCGCCCAAATAAAAACCTGCCCGACGGCAGGTTTTTTTATGCGTATCGCGGCGCGACGTTGCCACTAAAAATCACTTATAAGACGAACGAAGTGCGCGTTTATCTGGTCTGATTAAGCAGGGATTCGTTATATGCGCAGTGTGTCTCGACGACTGCGCCAAAAAGAAAATGGAAATGGGCATTACGTGAGAAAAAGGCTAAGAGTATCGCTCGGCATTGTGTTTGCAGGGGTAGTTGGATTAAGTGCAGTATCGCTGACGGCGACAAGTTCCACCGTGGCTGAGTTGCATGCGATGAAAACCGATGAGGTTTCATTCCTCGAAGCTGGGGATGTTAACGCGGCCCAGCGCATTATTTTTATCCATGGCTCGCCGGGCAGCAAAGAAGGCTATGCGGATTACCTGAGTGACGCCGCATTGCAGCCGTATCATTTAATAGCGGTTGATCGCCCGGGGTTTGGTGGCTCTCCTCAGCCTGTACAAACGTCTCTTAAAGCGCAAGCAGAATCACTCATGCCCATATTGGCGCGCAGTGACAAACCCACCTTTTTGGTTGGGCATTCATTGGGCGGTCCTATCGCTCTGCAAGCTGCCTTGCTGTACCCCGATAAGATTGATGGTGTTCTGTTGGTCGCACCCGCGTTAGACCCTGCGCTTGAATCCCCCAAGTGGTACAACTATTTGGCCGATACCATTGTGGCAAATTGGATTTTGCCTAATGACATGTTGCTGTCGAACATTGAGATGATGGAGTTAGAAGGCGAACTCGAAAAATTAGCTGAACAAGAGTGGGGAGAGCTAACTATTCCTGTTGTGCTGGTTCACGGTGAAGAAGATGACATTGCAAACCCCGGCAATTCGCGGTTTGGAAAACGCAAACTGCCCAGTGCGACGTTAAAAATGATCGAAGATGAAGGGCATTTTGTCTTGTGGCAGAATGTGCCTTTGTTGGTAAATGAAATCAAAGCACTGTTGTCTGCATCGTCACTTCACGATGATGGGAATGACGCCTGATAATGTAAATATCTGTAAAGTACCCTTGAAAAATGATCGAGGGAGGGGCATTTTAGTGATTCAGCGCATGTTATCTGTTAGAACGAGAAAGCATGAAAGGAAGCCAACACGATTTTAATCCACGGGGAATCGACATGAGACAAATCCTGATTAGTGTGGTTACGCTTATTCTAGGCTTCTTTACATTGGTGTTTGCTGCGGTACTCGGACTTTTTGTCTCTCTCAGCGCACTGATTGCAAAACCATTCATTATGAGAAAGTTGCGTAAGGTTCAAGCGCAACAAGCAGAGCAATACCAGCAACAATTTGAACAACCCCATGATCGCGGCTTTGGCCCTCAGCCTCAGCACCGTGGTCAGGTGATTGATGGTGATTATCAAGACGTGACTGATACACGATAAGTGCACCGTCCATGTTAAGCGCCTATGGCGCGATAAGAAGCGCCACGCAAATGCGTGGCGTTTTTGTTCGTTGAAGATGCTTTTAAACTAGTTGGAATGTGTTACTTCAAACGGGAAAAATTCCCATTCGTACTGTTGAAATAATGCGGCTATTTCACCGTTGTAAAGCAGCAACTCGAAGCGTTCGTCGTAAATGTCTCGGAGTGTTTCTCCGCGTTCACTGTCTGAAAAACCGGGGTAAAGCTTGAGGTTAGTGAGAACGGAAACAGCAAAATCTCGACGATCGACTTTATTGTTATCTTCAAAGGCTTCTTCGATCTCGGAGTAAGCATCGATCAACATATCAATCCGTTCTGAATCTACCAGCGACAAACCTTGGCGCCGATTCTTCACTTCCTGAATCGCAAAGTTAAATTTCACAAGGTATTCGTCGTAACCGTATCCCTTTACCCAGCCGATGGTTCGCCCTTGAAGGCTCTCTTCACCTTTCCAATCCTTGATCACCGAAGGCTTATAAGCTGCTGCAACTTGTTCGGCATCAAAATGCCAGCGTGGATAAAGAATGTTTTCTTGTTCATTAATATAAGAACCAAGAAAGATATCCATTTTTTGGTTTTTAACCAAATAGGCGCTGCGAGAGTAGTTCGTGGTGAAGTAGGTGATTTTGTACCCGAGCGGTTCATAGACTTGGCGCATGATGTCCCAATACAAACCTGTGCCGTCTTTTTCTGTTGCATCGGCCCATGATTCGCTGACGATAATGATCTCTTTGTTTTCCAGCTCCTCAGCATTCAACCAAGAAGCGGAAAGAAAGAATAGCAACATGCCTGTCATCAGGTGCATTATTGCCTTCAAGCACCATGCGGTATTGCCATTTTTTCTTTGGTTTTTAGCTGAGAAACACCAATGCGGAGTGCTTGGTATCTTTCTATGCGTCATCGAATTTGTCCCTAAATCATTTGGTCGCGCAGTATTCTTTTTTGGTTTAGGGGACGCTCATCCCCTCAGCGTTGAATTGTCAGTGCTATTGACGAAGTGAAATGGTTACACTCACGATGGCATGATCGCTGCTGTAAGTGTCCTGATCGAATTTGGGGTTAATTAAGTGTTTATCTTCGCAATGAAAATCCCCAACTTCTGCAAGGCTGGCGGGGTCACTACTGTTGAATTCGTTAGAAAGTAGAATGTAATCAAGCACCGATCCTTTTGCATGGAAGTAGTGTGTGCTTGGGCGTTCTAAACCAGTTTCTTCGATGTTCTTTACATACAGATCCCAGCTGTCGTGCATTTGATAGTGCGAGAGCGGGAGATCTGCCATGTCTTCTGTGATTGAGCGAAGTCCCGACATGTGAAAGGCGCTCAGTACTTCGCTGTTGATGTCATCGTTAAAATCACCCATAACAATCGCTGGGTTATTGGTGTGTGAACGGCGTGTAAGGATAGATGCCATCAGGTGACAGGCTTCTGAACCGCGTTGAATGGACGAAGCCCATGAGCCACTGATCTCGGTGCAAATGGAGTCGTGTAGCGTGCGTTCTGCGCCTTCGTTTTTCTCTTCAATCATTGGTCGTTTAGATTTCAAATGCACAACGTACACGTCGGTTTGCCCCAGTGAAGGTAACTCTAACGTTGCGAACAGCGGAAGACGGCTGTATTCAAAGTCTTCGTTCATTCCAAGTTTTGCTGATAGCGCTGGGTCTGCGCGAAGGGGCAAGGCGCTGAGAATCGGGTAGCGAGAAGCCAAGGTAACCACTGGGCTGCGGTACACGTATTCATCAATGGGTTCAGGTTCGTCAACCACAGAAAAAAAGCGATAACCAAGCGGCTCAAGCAGCGCTTTCAAAGCACTTGCACTGAACACTTCTTGGAATGCGATGATGTCTGGCTGATAGCTACCGATGTAGCGATTCAACCAAGCACGTTTCTGATGCCATTGCTCTTCGGTGTAGATGTTGCTGAATTCATAAAATGCACCGGGCGGCTCGATAAAATTAAACAAATTTATCGTGGCGAGTTTTAAGCCGAAGGCACTGTGTGCAAAGGAACTTCTACTATTGGTTGCGAACACGTTTTTGTCTCGCGATTGAAAAGCATGTTTACATTATAGCGAATTCTGCCTAATCAACCTGTCAGTAAGGCGAAAAGAACGTGTGAAGATTGAGATGTGCGAGTGGGGCGGAGATCAAAGTGTGAATCATGTAACGCATTGAGTTAAAAGGCGCGCTTCTTGAGGGGGAATCAAGAAGCGCTCCTGAGCATTAAGCGGAGGCTTTTACGTCACCGTCTTTTGGCATGTCTTGACCTGTTTCGGCAGTTTCTGCCGGAGGCTGTGATTGGTCGCTGAGCACTTCTGCTAAGTTCGCGCGAGAAAGCTCACCTTGAATCTCACCGTCTTCATCCAATACGGGTAACGGCAATTCATGTTCAAGGGTATCAGGAATAACCGCTTCCAGTAGTGCATCGGACTGAATACCGGGTACTGCTTCCAATACGGAGTCATCAATCGCTTCGCCATATTGTGATGAATCGACGGATTCAAGATGATCACGACGTAACGCACCTTGATAGCCATCATCATTCACGTAGTAGGCGTGTTCAGCTTTCGCTTGACGCATCTGCGTGATGGCTTCGCCAATGGTGTCAGAGCTAATGCGGCAGCTCTGTGGCTTCATCACGGTATCAACGGTCAATGCGCGCGCACGGTTCACGTCTTTCACGAAGGCTTCTACATAGTCATCGGCTGGGTTAAGCAGAATGTCTACAGGGCGGCCTTGCTGAATGAGTTTACCGTCACGCAAGATGGCAATGCGGTCGCCTAGACGAAGCGCCTCATCCAAATCGTGGGTGATAAAGATGATGGTTTTGTGCAGCTTCTCTTGCAGGTCGATAAGCTGATCTTGCATTTCGCTTCTGATCAGTGGGTCGAGTGCTGAGAAAGCTTCATCCATTAAGAGGATTTCAGCATCAGTGCACAAGGCGCGAGCAAGGCCAACACGTTGTTGCTGACCGCCAGAAAGTTGAGACGGGTATTGCTGCTCGTAGCCGCCCAGTCCCACGGTTTCCAGCCAATCTGTGGCTTTCTTATCGCGATCTGGTTTAGCAATGCCTTGAACTTGTAATCCGTATGCCACATTTTGAAGCACAGTGCGGTGCGGCATAAGGCCAAAACGCTGGAACACCATCGACATTTTGTGACGACGGAAGTCTTGGAGCTCTTTTTCATTGAGCTTCATGACATCTTCGCCTTCCACAATGATTTGGCCTTCAGTTGGCTCAATCAAGCGGTTGAAGTGACGAATCAGCGTTGATTTGCCTGAACCTGACAAGCCCATGATCACGAAGATTTCGCCGCGCTGGATGTCTAGGTCGATTTGTTGAAGGCCGACAGTGTGACCTGTGTCAGCCAATATGTCGTCTTTCGATTTACCCGCCATGACATCCGGCATCACCTTTTGCGGTGTTTTTCCGAAGATCTTGTAGAGGCCTTTAATTTGAATCAATGGTTTTTCGGTACTACTCATGGTGGCCTCCGCTTAGATGCTGCTGCGAACGTTTTGCATAACTTTGTGATACGCGGTCAAAGATGATCGCCAGCGCCACAATAGCGAGACCGTTAATCAGTCCAAGCGTAAAATACTGGTTCGTGATGGATTTCAATACCGGCTGGCCAAGGCCTTTCACACCGATCATTGATGCAATAACTACCATGGCTAGTGCCATCATGATTGTTTGGTTGATACCCGCCATAATGGTAGGCATAGCCAGTGGAAGCTGAACACCGAACAAGCGCTGTGAAGGGCTCGCACCGTATGCCGTCGCGGCTTCTAACACTTCTTTATCAACTAATCGAATACCGAGGTTTGTCAGTCGAATGACGGGCGGGATTGCGTAGATAACCACGGCAATAACACCAGGAATTTTACCGATACCCAACAACATAACGACGGGGATAAGGTAAACGAATGCTGGCATGGTTTGCATCACGTCAAGCAACGGCGTAACGAATGACTGAATGCGGTTTGAGCGAGCCATCGCGATACCGATGGGGATGCCGAGTCCAATTGCGACCATGGTACACACAAGAATAATACTCATGGTCCGCATGGTGTCTTCCCACATGCCGAAATAGCCGATGGCACAGAACACAACGATGACGCTGACAGCGAGTTTCCATGAACGGCTAGCTAAGTATGAAATGACGGCGAGAATGCCAATCATAATAAACCAAGGGGTCCCGAGGAGCAGCTTTTCAAACCAAATGAGAAAAGCGAGAAGGGGATCGAAGAAAGATTCGATGGTTTCGCCATAGTTTCGTGAAAATTCACGATAAGCGCCATCGAGGGTTTTACGGATAGCGAGAAGGTCTGAACGCTCCATCTCTGGGAATTCCGTTAACCAATTATTGTCTGCCATAACAGTACAACGTCCTCTGTTGTTATAGTAATTGAAATTGCATGAATAACTGTGTTGCTGCTGCAATAGCGGAAATACAAAAGTAGGCTGACGGAGGTCAGCCTACCTCTTACAAAGAAAGTTTAAAGCGCGCTTTTTACTTTCTTCGCGACTTCAGGAGACACCCACTGTGACCAGATATCAGCGTGGTTGTTCAAGAAGTGCTCGCCCGCAATCTCACCGTCGGCTTGGTTTTCTTCCATCCAAGCAAGCAGACTGTTCAAATCAGCGGTCGTGAATGAACGGTTAGCCAAGTAGCTAACTGCTTCAGGTGCACGTTTAGCAAAGCTCTCAGTGATAACGGTATCTACCGCTGAAGGCGGATACATGGTCGGTTTAGGATCAAGACATTCTGCGTCAGTTGTACACGTTTTAAAGTGCTCTTCGTCAATGCCTGAACCGAAGTCTACTTTCACCATCTCATACTTGCCCAGCACGGCAGTCGGTGCCCAGTAGTAACCAAACCAACCTTCGCCACGCTCGTACGCTTTTGCTATCGAGCCAGAAAGACCTGCGCCTGAACCTGGATCGATCAGTTCAAACCCTTCTTCCTCTAGGCCAAGTGCGTTGAACAAGTTACCTGATGAAATTTGGCAGTTCCAACCCGCTGGACAGCCATAGAACGCAGATTTTGATGGATCTTCTGGGTGCTTGAAGAGGTTTGCGTTTTTCTTAACGCCTTCGATGGTTGCAATGCTCGGGTCTTTGTCTACCAAGAATTTTGGTACCCAGAAACCTTCAACACCACCTTCTGACAGTGTTTTACCTGCATAGCGCAAGCGACCTTCTTCTACACCTTTGTCCAACGCAGCCTTGAGTGAGTTACTCCAGAATTCAGGTGCGATATCAGGTTCGCCTTTTTCAATCATGGATGTGCCGGTTGGCATGGTATCGCCAGG
>JBELME010000134.1:0-10901 GCA_042096095.1 Enterovibrio sp. | reverse complement strand
ATACGGGTCTTCCTCCGGCGCCTCTACATGCTTGTCGAGCACCTTGCGGATTTCCTCCCAGTAGCCTTCTGGTGGCGGCACGATGCCCCCTGTACCTAAGACGGGCTCCCCAATCATGGCTGCCACGGTTTCTGGCCCTTCAGCGAGGATCATTTTTTCCAGCTCATTCGCGCAGTGGACTGAGAACTCGCGTTCTGTCATGCCGTCGTCTTCTCGGCGATAGTAGTAGGGAGCCATTGTGTGTTTAATGCGCTCTAAAGGGAGATCGAAGTGCGCATGAAACAGCGGTAAACCCGTCATTGACCCGGATGCGATGCTTGAACCGTGATAACCACGATCACGAGAGATGATTTTCTTCTTCTGCGGCAAGCCACGGGCGTTGTTGTAATACCAAACGAGTTTGAGCTGGGTTTCGTTGGCATCACTGCCTGACATGCCGTAATAGACTTTGCTCATGCCTTGCGGTGCCATCTTTATGATGCGTTCAGACAAGGTGATCAGGGCTTCGTTGGTGTGCCCAACATAGGTGTGGTAGTAGGCGAGTTGTTTCGCTTGTTCGTAGATCGCCTCTGCCATTTCTTGACGGCCATAGCCGATATTGACGCAATATAGCCCCGCAAATGCATCGACCAGTTCGATGCCTTCTGAATCTTTGATTCGAATTCCGCTGGCGCTGGTGATGATGCGACCTGGGAGATCACTATTCGCATACTGCTGCAAATGGGTTGAGGCGTGAAACACGTTTTGACGGTCGATCTCGAGCAATGCTTTGGTGTCGATATTCTTCATGGTTCGCTCCTTGAAAGGCTCTTCACTGGCCTTCAACGTTTAATCGTTAAATGGTTTAAGAGTGGGTTTAGCAGCCACTGGCGGTGTCGAGCCCGCCGAGGCAGTAATATTTGATTTCGCTGTATTCATCGAAGCCGTGTCGGCTGCCTTCTCGGCCAAGGCCAGATTGCTTCATGCCGCCGAAAGGGATGGGATGCCCAGTCATTTTCACGCTGTTGACGCTGACCATGCCGAACTCCAAACCACGCATGAGCTTCCAAATGTTGCGAATGTCATGGCCGTAGACATAGGCGGCGAGCCCGTATTCTGTGTCGTTGGCTGCAATGAGCAACTCATCCAAGTTGTCGTAGGGCAACACGCCGGCAACCGGGCAAAAATTCTCTTCGCGATAGACTGCCATGTCTGGCGTGACATTGGTGAGCATGACGGGGTGAAAGAAGTTCTTTCCTGAGGCTTTCTTCTGGTTACCGGCAATCATGGTTGCGCCTTTTTCGAGCGCATCATCGACGAGCATTTGTGCTTTTTCGACCGCCTTGCGGTTGATGAGTGGACCAATATCAGTTGTTGCGCTCATGCCGTTGCCCACCCTGAGGGATTGCATTTGATTGGCGAAGGCATCGGTAAATTCGGCGTACTTGTCGCGTGGAACAAAAATACGGTTTGCTGCCAAACAGTCTTGTCCTGACGTCTGAAACTTCGCATCCACCGCTGCTTTGGCGGCTTCTTTGATGTCCATGTCTGGAAGCACGATGAAGGGGGCATTACCGCCAAGTTCCATCGAGCACTTTTTGACGGTATTGGCACATTGTTCGAGCAGGATTTTTCCAACCCGTGTGGAGCCTGTGAAAGACAGCGCCTTCACTGCTTCAGCACTGCATAACACTGCGGATATCATTTCAGGATCGCCAGTCACGACATTGAATACACCTGCGGGAATGCCTGCGCGTTCAGCGAGTTCTGCCAACGCGAGGGCAGAAAAGGGCGTTTCGTTAGCGGGTTTCACAATCACGGTGCAGCCAATGGCTAATGCCGCTGCTGCTTTTCGCGTGATCATGGCGTTGGGGAAATTCCAAGGGGTAATCAAGGCCGCGACGCCAATGGGCTCGCGGATCGTGGCGAGTTGCGCGTTTGGGATATGGCTTGGCATGGTTTCACCATAAGCACGACGTGCCTCTTCTGCGAACCAGCGAATGAAAGATGCACCGTAGTCGATTTCTCCGCGTGCTTCGTTAAGCGTTTTGCCTTGTTCGAGCACCATTAGCTTGGAGAGATCTTCTTTGTTTTCGAGGATCAAATAGTTCCAGATCATCAAACGTTCAGCGCGTTGCTCCGCTGACAAGGCTCGCCATGCGGGAAAGGCACGGTTCGCTGCATTAACGGCGCTGTCGATCTGAGACTTTTTCAGGTCTGTCACATAGCCGAGCACTTTGTCATCGGCAGGGTTCAACACGGCGGTGTCTTTGTTTCCCACAACCCACTTGCCGTTGATATAAGCGAGCTGTCGAAACAGGCGGGTATCGTCCAGTACCGAAAGGACAGCATTGTTTGCTTTTGAATCGTGATGATGAAGATTGACTGCACCCATAAGCGCCTCCCAATGAAAACATACGACATTGCTTTTTATTAACTGTATGTCTGGTTGGGCAAGGTTGTTTTCTGTTCAGCAGGGAGGAGAGTTGGTGTTTTTTCTGAATAGGTTGAAGGAAGTTGCGTTTTTTTCTGTAGGAGGGATTACCGCTAAAAAACAAGAACCTCACGGGACACATGGGGTTCTTGTATACCCAAACAACCTGAATATGCAGGATTCAGCGAGATTGACGGCCTCTGAATGCGAGTATCTTAAGGCTGCTAGGGTAAAAAACGGTATCTGAGCGAGAAGTTCGGCTATTTGGGGCCTTCTGATAGGCTCAGTGCTAAGTGCCATAACGCGTCGGGTACGTCTACCTCGGTCAGCTCGTTAATGTATTGGCCCGGTAATCGGGTTCCCTCGTCTTTAGAGACCAGATCTGACACTTGCTGGCAGCGTTCATAGAAGGTGTCTGAATTTGCAGGGTCAATGACCAAGAAGTATTGGCCAAGATCGTGTGGGTCACCGTTGGTTGCTTTTAATGGCTTAACAAACTGAGAGGCAATGCCTCCCGTAAGGCCTGCAGTAAGCAGTTCCGCCATTAATCCAAATCCCCACCCTTTGTAGCCGCCAGCAGACACCAGTGAGCCTGCGAGGGCTTTGTGTGGGTCTGTGGTGGGGTTGCCATCTTCATCGAGCGCCCAGCCTTCGGGAATACTTTCTCCAGCCTCTTTCGCCATGGTGATTTTGCCGAGGGCAACAACTGTCGTGGATTGGTCAAACTGCATCGCAATGCCGCCGTCGCCGTTTGGTACGGAGAAAGCGACAGGGTTGGTACCAATGGTACGAATCTTCCCGCCCGGTGGAGCAACAATAGGAGAGGAATTGGTAAAGCCAATTGCAATAAAACCACGGCGAGCAATTTGTTCGGTGAAGTAACCGAGCGACGTACACGTGTGGCTATGGCCGATCGCCAACGCGGCAATACCGTTATCTTTTGCAGCCTCCACGACGGTTGGAAAGGCGCGAACAAACGCCGATTGTGCGAAACCAAATTTGGCATCGACCTGAACAACGCCAGGCTTTGGTGTTGTAATCACAGGCTCTGCATCTTTGGAGACACGACCCGACACCAACTGCTCGCAGTAGCTTTGTAAGTAGTAAAGGCCACAGATTCGATTCTGTCTGGACTCATTCTTAGCGACTGCAAGCGCGACAGAGTCTGCAATCCAAGGTAAAGCACCGTGTTTTTCTAATGCGTTTTTGCAAACCTCTTGAATCTCCGAAATGGTAATCGTTGGCATACATACTCCTTTAGAATTTGTCACTTTTATCTGGCGCGTAGCACTCTATGTTTTGCAATGAGTGCAAACCCCAGATGTTGTGTCTATTGGTTGGCTCACTCAATCCCTAAATGCGCCATTGATTTGCATGAATTTTGTGGATAAAGCGACGACAAGCGTGTGCGTTTTATGGGTTATTGGAACTCATGAGCCGCGTCATGCAGGGCTTCCCATAAATACGCGGCACTTGAAATATCGCTCAGAACAAGAAAACGTGTTTGCTTGAGATCGGTATTTGATACGTTGACCACGACAGATGAGACACGTGCGACCGATGTTTGTGCGATGTGACGGGGTGGAAACGCGCTCGGTTGCAGATTGACGCCACAGACTTTGGCGAACAATGCTGGGCATTTGTCGCCAGTCAGCACCAACATTGCGGAACTGTGCTGACAATACAAGCGTGCTACGCCTTGTTTGCTCATCGCGGCTTTTTCCATGCTGACCATGAGGTCGGTATGGTGGTTTTGCGCATCGATGATCCAGTATTCGGTGAAGCCAAGTCTTAACACCCACAAGCCGTTATCCATTTCTGTTGCTCGGTTTGGCTCAGGGGGAAGCGACATGCCGAGCTCATCCAAAAATGCGGCGGTATATTCTCCTCTAAAACCGATGCGGTTGGTGGTAGTCGCATCGTAAAAAGAGACGGTAGACAGCGGATGGATCGGATCAATACCGCTGTTTCTGCGTTCTGGCTGGGAACTGACTAAAAAAGAAAACATACTACATGACCTCCTGTCTTTCGCCATCTGGATCGTAGAAGGGTAAAGACACCACTTCCGGCCATACCTCTTTGCCATCGATACGGATTGGGAACCGCGTCCCCGGCTCCTGTTGATCAATGCCGACGAAGGCGAGGCCGATGTAGGCATCTAACGTTGAGGAAAAATCGCAGGAAGTCACATTGCCGGTGATGTTTGAATCGTGCCCGGCTTTATCGAGCACCAGATGACCTTCTTCGGGTTTGGCTGATGACTTATCCAGCTTAAAACCCACCAGTTTACGCGTTTGTTCTCGACGCATGACGATATCGACAGAGCGAGAACCAACATAAAAAGGCTTGGCTTTAGCGATTGCCCACCCGAGCGATAGTTCGCCAGGGTGCGACATGCCATCGGTATCTTGTCCGACGATGATATGGCCTTTTTCGAGACGAAGCAGACGCTGCGCTTCGACGCCGAAAGGACGCATGCCAAACTCTTCGCCTGCAGACATCAATAAATCCCAAATGTGGAGTGCGAACAGCGTAGGCATATGAATTTCATAGCCAAGTTCGCCAACAAATCCCACACGCGCTAGGCGAACGG
Source organism: Enterovibrio sp. (assembly GCA_042096095.1). Classification (GTDB taxonomy): domain Bacteria; phylum Pseudomonadota; class Gammaproteobacteria; order Enterobacterales; family Vibrionaceae; genus Enterovibrio. The sequence goes on along the minus strand of JBELME010000134.1, from coordinate 5,895 downwards.
GCATCCCATCGATGTGTCCTTCTCGATAGAAGAGATACGGGAACGCTTCGGGTGAGAAATCCACATCTGTGCAGACTTTTTCAAGCACTTTTCTCGCAAGGGGGCCCGCAACATTCACGGCAGCAAACGCAGACGTGACATTAGCAATATCCACATCTAGTCGCCATTGCGCGTTCCACTTTTTCATCTCGCGGTAAACTGCATCCACACCGCTGGTGGTGGCGGTGACATAGTAATGATCGTCCGCGATACGGCAGGCAACGCCATCGTCAACAACCACGCCTTGTTCATTGGTCAGCACGGCGTAACGTGTTTTCCCAACGGGCTGTTTAACGAAGGCAAAGGTATACATGCGATTGAGAAATTCAGGCGCATCGGGGCCATAAACCTCTATTCCACCGAGCGTGCTGACATCAATGATGCCGACATTTTGTCTAACCGCTAACGCTTCTTCTTGGATCTGCGCATGTCGGTTGCTTGGCTCGCCATAATAAGCAGGACGCTGCCATGCACCCGCGGGCATAAATTGAGCGCCAAGCGCTTGGTGCCTTGCATGCATTGGCGTAAGTCGAACTGGGTTAAAGATTCTTCCTGCGAGATACGCGAGCTTCTCAGGGATGAAGGGTGGGCGCGCCGTTGTCACGCCTGTTTCACTGACGGTTCTGTCGGTGGTTTCCGCCACCAGTCGGGCAGTGGCAAGCGCAGAGTGTCGCCCTTGAGAAGGCCCCATGCCCACGGTAGAAAAGCGTTTGACCAGTTGAATGTCACGATAGCCCAAACGCGTCGCATTGATGATGTCTTTGGATTGCAGGTCTTCATCGAAATCGACAAAGTCTTTTCCCTTTGGATGGGGGAAAATTGGCCGCGGAAAATTGGTGGGCTTGTCGCAAGAAATGACGTCTCCAACCGCATCAGCCAACCCGAGTTTAACCAAGCAGGTTTGAGCCGCACTTTCCCCGTCAGCGAGTACTTTGTCCAGTGCATGAATGCCATTCACGGATCCTGCAATGTGAAGGTTATCTGGCAGGTTTTTGAGTGTGAAGCGCGCGGAGTTGTCGTCATAGGTCAGTTGTGCGCCAGCCTGACAAAGCAGTTGGTACGTCGGCATATAACCTGAAGATACACACAGGAGGTCGCACGCGATGGTGGACATGCGCTGGGCGATATCGCCATTCTTATCGAGAGAATAGACCTCGACAGATGAAAGATGGTTGTTACGCGCTTGCGCTTCATACACGGTTGCGCCCAACACAACGGGGATCCCTAATGCTTGCACCGCATTAACCAAATCCGCACAACGTTGGGTTTTGCGCATATCGATAATGGAGACGACATCCACACCTTGTTGTGCCATTTCGATGGCGGCAAGGTAACCATCGTTATTGCCCGTTAATACCACGGACTTTTTGCCCGGCTTGATGGCGTAGTGTTTCATCAGGCGCATGGCGGCACTGCAAAGTACAATGCCGGGGAGATCATTGTTTCTAAAGACGACGTGCTGCTCGAATTCGCCCGATGCCACGATGCACTGCTTTGCGCGAACTTTGTACATGCGGTTACCCGTGAGAACGGGCAGGTAATTGTCCGTGAACCATGCGTTACACACGGCATCCTTTAGGACACGGATATTGGGATGATTCAAAACAATAGATTGAAGTACAGCAAGCTTTTCTTCTGCTATTTCACCGTCGATATCGAAGCGATGGTAGGTGAGTGCGCCACCCAACTGTTTGTTCTCGTCGATGAGCAAGACATCTGCGCCGCCTTCTGCCGCCGTGATGGCGGCATTTAGGCCTGCGGGGCCAGCACCGACAATCATCATATCGCAAAATAGATACGCTTTGTCATAATAGGTCGGTTCGAAATCGAGGTTCGCTTTCCCTAATCCCGCTTTCTTGCGGATCAGTGGTTCCCACTTGTCCCAGATGCCTTTTGGCTTGTAGAACGCACGGTAGTAAAACCCGACCGGCATAAAGCGTCCGACTTTTTCTAACAGCGCATCTCTGTCGTTTTCCAAAGAGCCATTATAATTTTGACCCATGACCATTGGCGTCTTCGAAATGTCGACACGATCTGCCAACACATTGGCTTCATCGGGCAGTTGAACTAGCGTATTGGCATCTTGACCGGCCATGGTTAATGGCCCGCGAGGACGGTGATATTTGAAAGAGCGCGACATCAACCATTGGTCGTTCGCAATCAAGGCACTGGCAACGGTGTCGCCTTCATAACCGAGGTAGTGCTTTCCTTCAAACTCAAAGCTAACGGTGTTGTCGCGAGAAATCAACGAGCCCATAGGCGGCAACAATCGATGGTTATCAATCATGGTTATGCTCCTTTCCCTTCACCGCTTTTAGCATCGATCGCATTAGCATCGAAATTGACTCTTTGTTTGTATATTTCACTGGGATCATAGGTTCGAATAATCTCATCGGAAGCGGTGTGTCGTTCTGCAATAAACCAATAGCCAGAGGCGCTGTGAAACCACCACTCTTTGACGATTTTGATAGTGTTATCTGAATAAAACACATATTCCGCCCATGCTTTGTCAGAGCAGTTTTTATGGTCTGGCATGGCTTTCACTTCACCGCCATAGACAAATTCATTGATGTTTCTTGGGCCGTTCAAGGGACAAGGCATTATCTTCATTTTACTACTCCTAATGGCTCGCGGCCGTGGCCCCCATTTCATTGACTTGTTTGAATGTGTCGAACCTGTCCATCGAAAATGGTGCGATTAAATCAGGGACTTTCCCGCCAGATGCCACAAGCTCCGCCATGGTTTTTCCGCATATCGGTGTGGCTTTAAAGCCCCAGGTTCCCCAGCCAGCATCCAAGTAGTAATTCTGGACCGGGCTCAAGCCCATGAGCGGGCTGTAATCACTGGTCATGTCCGTTGTGCCCGCCCATTGACGGAGCAATTTGAAGTTGGACATGAAGGGGAACATTTCTATTGCGCTGGCGATCAAGCTTTCTTTCAGATCGAGTGTTGAACGTGTGTTGTAAAGCGGATAGGGATCAGAACCGCCGCCAAACACAATTTCACCTCGTCCCGTTTGCTGCACATAGCAATGCAGGGCAGAAGAACTGACAAGCGGATCAAGGAAGGGCTTAACAGGTGTGGTCACCATGGCCTGCAGCGGGTAACTGGTGAGCGGCATTCTAAATCCTGCCATGGCAGCAACGAGGGAACTGTGCCCTGCAACAGCCTGTACCACCGCACCACAACCGACCGTTCCTCGGTTGGTTTCTACCGACACCACTTTGCCGTTTTCGGTGTTGATGTTGGTTACTTCTGTGAGCTGGTGGAGCTCAACACCACGTTGTGTTGCGCCTTTCGCGTAACCCCACGCAACGGCGTCATGCCTTGCTGTTGCGCCATCCATGTGCCAAAGACCGGCAAGAACAGGGAGATCCGCTGGGTTCATATTGAGGGTAGGGACAAGCTCTCGAATTTGTTGCGGATCGATGAGTTCAGTGCGCCCTCCGAAATGTTTGTTCACTTCTGTGCGTTGTCGAAACGATCGAACAGTGGCATCTGTATGCGCCAGTGTGAGCTGCCCACGAGAGGAATACATGATGTTAAAATCAAATTCATTCGAGAGGTTCTGAAATAACTTCACAGACTCACTGTAAAACTTCACGCCCTCAGACGTCAGATAGTTCGAGCGAATAACCGCGGTGTTTCGTGCGGTATTCCCGCCACCAAGGTAGCCCTTTTCCAATATCGCGACGTTGGTTATACCGTGATATTTCGCAAGGTAATAGGCGGTGGCGACACCGTGGCCGCCACCACCAATGATGACTACATCATAGTGACGCTTGAGATCAGTAGGGACAGGTAAATCCATGTCCTTCTCAAAGGGATAGTCATTGGTTAGACCATATTTTAAAAGTGAAAAAGGCACTGTACGTTCCCTCGTTACTATCCGTTTAATGGCTATTTAGACGAAAATTGCATTGCTCTTCTAATGCTTGGTTTAGTGTGTCTGGGCTTGGGTCTAAATATCGCGCTGTTTTGCTGCCGTTAGCGTATTTTTGATCAGACAGGCAATCGTCATTGGGCCAACACCGCCCGGTACGGGGGTGATCGCTTGGCATTTATCAGCAACATTTGCAAATTTGACGTCACCGACAAGCTTTCGCTTCCCGTCGATTTCGGTGGCATTTATACCCACATCAATCACCACAGCCCCAGGTTTTACCCAGTTCTCATCGACCAATTCCGCGACGCCCACAGCAGCCACTAAAATATCGGCCTGTCGGCAAAGTGAAGGCGCATCGATCGTCTTGGAATGCACGATGGTGACGGTGCAATTGGCCTGCAACAACATGTTCGCCATCGGCTTCCCAACGATGTTCGAGCGCCCGACTACAACGGCATGTTTCCCAGATAAATCGCCCAATTCTCGTTCGAGAATTTCCATGCACCCCAATGGCGTACAGGGAACAAGCTTGGCTTGTCCGGACGAGAGAAGTCCCACATTGACGGGATGAAACCCGTCCACATCTTTTGTTGGGTCGATAAGATTAATGATGCGTTCTTCAGAAAGGTGTTTGGGCAAAGGGAGCTGGACCAGAATGCCATGAATGTCATCGCGTTCGTTTAGCTCTACAACCACATCATCAAGCGCTTGTTGTGTGCACGATGCATCGAGGCGTATGACCAGTGAAAACAGCCCTGCCTTTTCTGCGCATCGGATTTTGTTACGAACATAAATGGTACTGGCGGGGTCTTCGCCTACCAATACGACGGCCAGCCCCGGTTGAGGTAACCCTTTTTGTGTTCGTTCATTCACCTCTTGTGTCATTTCTTCAATCAACAGATCGGACAGTTGCCGACCATCGATAACCTTTGCTGGCGTCTTTTCTTGCATGGTTACCTCTGCTGATTATTGGAATACAACGGTTTTATTACCGTACATAAAGACGCGGTGTTCTAAATGAAGTCGAACCGCTTGTGCGAGGGCGATGGTTTCAGTATCGCGCCCAACGGCAACCAATCTGTCTGACGAATAAGTGTGGCCAACAGGCTGAACACTTTGCTGAATAATCGGCCCTTCATCGAGATCGGATGTGACGTAGTGTGCCGTGGCGCCAATCAGTTTCACACCGCGAGCATGCGCTTGGTGATAAGGCTTCGCACCCTTAAAGCTTGGCAGAAAAGAATGGTGGATGTTGATGGCTTTGCCATGAAGCTTCTTACACAGGTCATCGGAAAGGATCTGCATATAGCGAGCGAGTACGACCAGTTCGGTTTGCGTTTCTGCAATCACGTCGAGCAGGGCGGCTTCTTGACGCGGTTTGTTTTCAGCACTCATTGGCAACCAAATGAAACGAATGCCTGCGCGCTCAACAATGGGTCTCAAGTCTTTGTGGTTGGACACCACGGCGGTGATTTCCATTGGCAGTTCGCCATTCTCGTGGCGATATAACAGATCTTTGAGGCAATGGTCGAATTTGCTCACCATGATCAACACACGTGTAGGGGCGTCGGCATCAAAGAACTGCCAATCCATGTTGAAACGGCTGACTTGCGCTTCGAAGCCTTCCTTGATGGTCTCTAAATCCACATCTGGAGATTCGATACGGCACACGGCGCGCATGAAAAAATTCTGATTTTCCTCGTCATCAAATTGATGCAGTTCAGAGATGTAGCAACTCAGGCCGGCCAGATAGGAAGTGACAGCGGCGAGAATGCCGCTAGATGCATCGCACGTTGCTTTGAGAATGAATTCCTTTGAATCTGTCATGTTTCGTCCTATTTGGTTGGTGAAGATATATTCACCTTGATAAGTGAAATCGCACAAAATTAACAATAAAGATGGACGTAAATGGATAAAACGGACATATTTTATTCAGATATGAAGATTTATTTTGCAGGTGGGAAAATATG
>JBELME010000133.1:0-10926 GCA_042096095.1 Enterovibrio sp. | reverse complement strand
GAGGCTGACACATTCATCAGGGTTGAGCGAATTATGAGGGGATCCTTCAGCGCCGGGAAGTACGACAGAGTTCGCCCCTATCCAGACGTTATTTCCAATCGAGACGGGAATATTAAACTGCCCCACCCTGCGACGTAATTCTGGCTCTATCGGATGTCCGGCAGTCGCGATGGTAACGTTAGGACCAATCATGACTGCGTCGCCAATCGTGATATCCTTATCATCGACCAAGGTAAGATTAAAGTTGGCGTAGACATGTTTGCCCAAATGGGTGTGTCTTCCCCAATTGGCATGCAGTGGAGGCTCGATGTAACACCCTTCTCCGACAGATGCGAAAATCTGCTTCATGAGCGTCTGGCGTTTTTTCTCCACCTCCGAGGGACGTGAATGATTAAAATCATAGAGTGTTTCAAGACACTGCATTTGCTCTGCGAGCAGCGTTTCATCATTACTAAAATACACTTTTTGACTCCGCATTTTTTCCGTCGGATTCATACCATCACCTTATGGATAAATACATGATTGCGATAATATTTAAGGCACAGAAAAGACAAAGGCAAGCCTTTTCAGACTTGCCTTATCAATCAATTAGCGGATGGAGATCAGACGCAAATTCGCACATGAATTCGCTTGTCAAAATACGGGATCAGTGCAAGGCATCACGGCGTCAATCTTATGCCAACGCCGCGAACTCAGCGCTGTTAATGAAGACGCTCAATGATAAAATCAGTTTCATCGCTGTTATGGATGAACAGCTCACCTTCCCCTAATCGTGCATTCAAGAAATCCACTTTTCCTCTGCCAGACATTTCCTTGCCTTCACAGATGCCCTGCCACGAAAACTCAAGGCTAGGCTCTTTAAATGAAATGCGAACATCAAGTCGTCCTTTCGCAGCACCGAATGCAAAATTCCCTAGCGCGTCTCGCGAAAACTCCATATAACCGGGTTCAAGAAGATCAACATATTCTTGCGACCAGTTAGACATCCACTTTATACGCCATTTACCAGTTAAATCATGTATTTCTGTGCTCCATAGACACGGTTTTGTGGAAGAGTCTCCCTAGTCCACCACCATGTAAAACAAACAATCGGACAAAGCGATATCATGTCGCGTTGTGATCATAAACAGCTTACTTGCGGCTTTGAGTTTGAGTTCACCGTGTTTTTCGTAAAAAAGCGAGGAAATCGGATGTCCGCCTTTACCATCATCCGTTTTTAACGCATCCAATCCTTGACTGCCGAGCCAGCCAATGTGGGAATCTGCCGCCATCCAACCAAAGTTATGTCGGTCGATATCTCGCGCAAGTGTTATGTCTGCTTGCTCGACCTTTCGGTCGTGATAACAGAGCGCTGAATCTTGCTGCATTTGAATTCGCACAGGGCGATACAGCATTTCTATTGGCCAAAATCCGATATTGTCTTGGAAGATGTTTTCAACCGTCATGAAGTGATGCAAACCGTTCTTTGCCACTTCATGCGCGGCGCTGTCACCTGCGCCACCACATTCAATGGTTACAATAGGAGACGTGTCGCTCGTCATCTCCATTAACGCACCAAGACGTACATTCGAACAAAGCATGTGCTCTGTGAACAGAGACGCAATTTGCTTGTGCACATCATCATCGTGAATCGACACTGCAAACGCAGGGCTGGTGCCCGACGTGTTGTGTAAATCCACTACAGCTTCCGGTGCGAGGGAGGTGATCCGCGCCAAGATCTCGTCGGCGATCTCATAGCTGTCGTCCTCTCCTCGTCGCCCAAAGCAGCGGTTCATGTCCGGCTTACCGTCTACATGCCGCGTCGTAAAGGGCGTATTCGCCTTGGCTGCATTGACGTTCGCCAAGCAAAAATGCGTCGTGACCGCACACTCAGGTGTGTTTTCAACAAAGTGCCAGAACGCATTCGTGCCTGAAGGTTCGTTGCCATGCAGCAAGGTGACAATCACACGATGTCTGTTCGGATCGCGTCCCGGCAATGTTAGCCAGCTTGCGCCCGGGAGCGTTTCTAACCATGGAAGCAGACCACCTTGAAACTCTGCTTCACTTGGCCAACTGACATCGTGTAACTTCATCCATTTCCTCTCTTAAATCCGTTTTGTTGCAATGTGTATCCGTATACTCCATCACAAAACGGGCCAATGCGAAACCGGCGCTCCTGATAAAAATTGCTTTTGATACAGACCGAACATTCTGCCAAGCGCTTCTGATGCAGAGTATTTTTTCTCCAACGCCGTTAAGGTCGCAAGCTGCCAACTTGCCCCATTTTGACGTTTGGCGAGACGATGTTCGATCACCATCATCAACATATCTGCCTCTTGTCGAGAGACACCGAGTTGAATGAGTGAATCCGCAACCCTCGGCAACAATTTCGCCAACACATCTGTCAGCGCAAACTCAGCTAACGCGCCATTTTCCGATTCCCACAAAATGTTAGCATCAACACCAATTTGCGCGGCGCGATAAAAATTGTATTTGGCAAACTCAAACGGTAGCAGATCCATCAAGCGATCAAGGTCATTTCTTAGCGCACGTGCCAAACCAATACACAAAGCCGCATTGGCCACCATGTCGATCGTGGTGGGTCCTGCAGGAAGGCTTCGCAACTCAATGCGCAGATGCCCATTGTCAGCGTCGTCATACACTGCTCGGTTCCAACTCCAGATGGTGCTTTGGTGTAGACGTAACGCTTCAAGCGGCGGCCCACAACCCTCTTTGGCTTGGGTATCGCACATGTCTGGTAATAGAACGGGTTGCAAGCTCACCCCTTGGCGGAACAGCTCAAGTGCACTCTTGCGCAAATAGCCTTTACCAACGCGTGCGGGGTCTGCCAGTTCATGCCACACAAGTTTCGGCTATCAATGGATTGCTTAAACAGGGGAATGCGCGTTTCATGCCACAGCTTTCTTTCAAGGAATATGGGGGAATTCGCGCCCATTGCCAGCGTAAAGATGGTGGCAAGTTGAATCCCGATATACCACGTCGCAAACTCGTCAGGCTTGACGCGATAATGCACTTGGAATGAGGTATTCGCCCCTTCTAGCGTCAGATCGTCCGCATCAATTTCTAAGCTTTCCGCCCCATGAATGCGTATGTGAAATGGGCCGCCTCGAGACTCGCACAGAATTTCTGTTAGCGCGTGATACCGCGGAGAGTCAGTCATGGAGGCTAAACCAAAATCACCATGTTGCAGTGTAGGAATAATACCGATGGGAGTGACATTCACGCCGGTTTCGTTCGCAAGGGATTGGAGCGACAGCAACCTGTTATCCATGTGTTGTTTCAAGAAGGAAAACGGCGCACCTTTAAACGTGGTGTAGGGGCAATTATATTCAAGATTGAAGCGATTAATCTCTGCGGTCATCAAAGGGTCCGCAGCTTTTTCAAGTAAGTCCAAGTTGTAATGGGCGGGTCGATGGTTTTTGTCCGTGAGGTAAAGTTCAAGCTCCGCCCCTAACGTACATTCACCGACACCCCATTCCGGTGTTTCAAGTAACGCTTCCAGTTGTTCAAGTTCCGATTTTAGCTGCAAAGCAAACCGCGTGTGGTCACTTGCACTAAACGAGGTTTTAATTATATTTTGGCCCACTGCTCAGCCCTCTCCTCGCGTGATTGAATTTTTAACATAGATCAATTTTGCAGCGATTTCAGCGGGGGAATAAACCGTGTGGCAAACGATGATTTCATCGTCTTAACAATGAGTTTTTCTTCTTCGCTCTTTACGCATCTGGTTTCGTTACTGCTCTGCACATTCGGGCGGAATCTGGTAAACTCGCGCTCCTTTAATTTGGTCTGTTCCGGAAACATCATGTCTGACAACGCTTTCACTTTTCTCAATGCGACGCTTCAATCGACGCTAAGTGCACTTGGTTACACCCAACCGACTGACATTCAGCAGCAGGCGATCCCGAAAGTGTTGGCGGGAAATGATGTGATGGGCGCAGCCCAAACGGGAACAGGTAAAACCGCCGCCTTCACCTTGCCATTGCTGCATCAACTGCTTGATAAAGGCGTGAAAGGGTCTACCCGTGTTTTGGTTATTACCCCAACACGTGAGCTTGCACAGCAAGTATTGGATAAGGTGGCGGAATACAGTCAAAACACCACGTTGAAATGCGTGGCGCTTTATGGCGGTGCGAACATCAACCCACAAAAAAGTGCCTTAGCAAAAGGCGCGGAAATTGTGGTAGGCACACCGGGACGTTTGCTTGATCACTTGCACATTGGCACCTTGAACCTCAGTGCGTTAGATACCCTGGTCCTCGACGAAGCCGATCGCATGTTGGACATGGGTTTCATTTCAGACATTAAACGCCTGATGAAGAAGATGCCGAAAGAACGCCAGACCTTGTTCTTCTCTGCCACCTACCCCAAACAAGTGATGGATTTAGCCTATCGCTTGTTGAACAACCCAGTACGCATTGAAATCTCCACCAGCAACAGCACCGCAGACACCGTTGAGCAGTTGGTTCACCCTGTTGATAAGAAACGTAAGCGTGAATTGCTTTCTTACCTGATTGGCAGCAAGAACCTGCAACAAGTCTTGGTGTTTGCGAAAACCCGCCAAAGCACAGAAGCCCTCGCGAACGAATTGAAACTCGATGGCTTGGAAGCGGAAGCGATTCACGGTGAGAAAACGCAAGGCGCGCGAAACCGTGCGCTAGAAGGGTTTAAAGAAGGCACAATCCGCGTCTTGGTCGCAACCGACGTGGCAGCCCGTGGGTTAGACATTCCTTCTTTGGATTACGTGTTCAATTACGAATTACCGCATCAACCCGAAGATTACATTCACCGTATTGGTCGCACGGGCCGCGCGGGTAAAAGCGGCAAAGCCATTTCTTTGGTCAGCCGTGAAGAAGAAGGCATGCTTGTGGCGATCGAGACCTTGATTGATCAACGTCTGCCGCAGGAGTGGCTTCAAGGTTACGAACCGGATTTGAATGCAGACAAAGAACATCACGAAAAGCGCGGTGGTCGTGGTGGTGAGAAGCGACGCCTGAAGCGTCAACTACTCAAAAAATCAGGGAAAGCCCGTCGCTAAGCTACTACTATGCATCTTGTGAAGCATGGCTTTTAATCAGCAATTGAACCATGGATACCAGACTGGGTTGTATCAACCACATGCTCAGTGGACGTGCCAAAAAGCTGCGCCCAGTCTGAAAATAACACACAGGATTTGGTTATTTACCCTTATTTATCAAACGTATAGATCTAACCAAGGTATACGCTTAACACGGATTAAGAATGGATACCGTCATGCAAATACCGAACATTGGCTTTAGTTACGAGAGCACAGAGCAAGCCGAGTTCGAAATCATCGATATGGCTAAAGTCTACCGCAGTAAAGGCTATGATCACGATACGGCCGCCCCTCACCGTGTTTTCTTTTTCATGATGATATTCATTGAGGAAGGCGAAGGCATTCACATGGTGGATTTCAAAGAATACCCCTTTAAGCCCGGCACCATGCTGTTCGTTCAGCGTGACCAAGTTCATGCCTTTGTTGAAGGTGTTTCACAGCCAGTGAGCGCCGCTTGAGTGCGTGACATGAATGGAGTGTTTGGCTCGGTTATTTGATGTGATAGCGCGAGTTAGCCTCAGCTTTGTTCACCTAAAAATGCCCCTGCTTAGGGGCATTTTCGTTTTATGCACGTAAATCTTCATCGGGCAAAGGATCACTTTTCGTATCGTCGGTTCGAATCACAGTACAATCTCGACCGCTAGATTTTGCCTCATACAAGGCTTCATCAGCGGCGTTAAAGAGATCTTGAAACTGATTTTTCCCACTCGGTATGGCTGTTGCAGCCCCAATACTGATGGTAACTTTGCCTTTGTCTTCATTGTTGCTGTGTTCAATGCCGAGTGCTTTTATCTTTGCGCGACAGCGTTCTGCCACATTGCCTGGCGTTGCAGTGTCTGGCAACACCATCACAAACTCTTCACCACCGTATCGACACACAATGTCCTGCTAGCGCATTAACGCATGTTGAAGTGCTGAGGCAATTTTCTTTAAACAACCGTCTCCAGCATGGTGCCCATAACAGTCGTTATATTTTTTAAAATGGTCGACATCAATTAAGAGTAACGACAACGGGGATTGAGTGCGCTGAGCACGTAACCATTCTCGGCTCGCATATTCGTCAAAATAGCGCCGATTATATAACCCCGTAAGTGCATCGTTCTGAGAAAGCTTCCTCAGTTCATTATTGGCAAAATCGAGATCTTTTGTGCGTTCAATCACCTCTTTTTCAACCAAACCTGAATGGCGGAACAACAAACTTAAATAGGCGGTGAAAAAGGCTTTCAACAAGATGCCTGAGATAAATACAATGGCCTGCATCATGCTCTTTTTCCCTAAGAGGTATGCGTCGGTCGCAGTCACTTCCATCTGCCACTGGTGACCAAGAACGGGCGGCAATAACGCGGTGTAACGCAGTTCATCAGACAACACGGTGTCTTTCGGGGTTTTATCAAACAGCACTTCCGTCTGTTTGGGGTTGGTGATATCGATCAGTCGAATCGATAAATCCGTCGGCAACTCCTCATGTTGAGACATCACAAAAATATCGCCAATACGGTACGAGGCGAGCACGATGCCGATAATGTTCTTTTGCCTGTTCGCCGGGGTTGAAACGGCACCTTGATAAATAGGTACCATGGTAAGAAATCCCTGCTGATTTTCGGTTTCTTGAATCAAACGGATACTCGCCGTCGCTTTCGCCTGACCTGAATCTCGCGCCTCAATCAACGTCGTCATGCGCCGAGGGTTCGAGGCAATATCAAAACCCAGTACCCGTTCATTCCCGAAATACGGCTCAATGTAATAAACGGGTTAATATTCAGAACTCTCTTTGGCAATGGCCATGTTGCCGTGAGGCGAAAGATGAGTGAAGGAAAATTCAGGGAAATACAGCTGCATGACGCGTTCAGCATCTGTGCGCTCATCTTGTTTAATACGGTGCCCACTTAAGACCCTGAATGCCCGAGTGCCGTTGCAAGATGCGTTGTGCCTCTTGCTGAAACATCAAAAACCCCGTGTCGGGGTAACTTCTAAACAGTATGCTAATGGATTGAAGTGCTTCGAAATTCATGTCGAGCGTTTGAGAGAGTGCTGCCGCTTTGCGCTCTACATCAAACTCAAAATCAGACACAATGTTGTCATGTTCAGAGGCGCTAAAAAGGGCTGAGAGACTGGCGGAGAATACGATTCCAATAATGACGGCGAACGCTCGAATGTAACGTCGCTTTATCAGTGCCATGCCGCCTCCCTAAACATAAAAAATTCAATACATTAATTTTTAGTTCATTTATGAGACAAATGCGTAAAGATATACAACAACAGGATCATTATCTACCAAGACAAAAACGCCCCGGTCGACGACCGAGGCTTAACGCAAAACAGGTGGCCGAGCAAAGACGATTACTCGTTTAAGTACGGTAACCCCACGCAGCATCAATCAATTTGATCATCATTTCTTTCGATATTCCCTCAGGGTCTTTTTCTGGCAAATATTCAAGAAAATCTATACCCACAAATTTAGGATGGGCGGCAAGATCATGAACCAAAGTGAGTGCTTCTGGTGACGAGAGCCCTCCCACATTTGGTGTAGCACATGCTCTAAAGCACGCGCCATCTAGCGCGTCATAATCGAATGAGACAAAAAATCGATCGTAGTTATTTTCGAGCTGTTCGCTCAGCGTGTCTAACATAGACCGAAACCCCATCGCATCAATCACGTCTGGACTGAACAGTTCGATGCCTTCTTCTTTGATCAGCGTTGCTTCTGGCAACATTAAATCGCGCACGCCCACATAATAAATATGTTGAGGAGAGAGACGAATATCGGCATTTACAGTCCAATTATCGTGCGCATATTTATCCATCAATAACGCTAATGGCTTGCCATGAAGGTTACCCCTCCCAGTGTTGCAATCCGCATGAGCATCAACCCAAACGACAGCGACTTGCTCACCTTTCTCTTTCTGAAAATATTCGAGCGTTGCCTGCATCGTTCCTAATGTCACTGCATGGTCGCCACCAACCACAACTGGCGTACGGCTTTCACGATAGCTTTCTAACACCTTCGTTTTTAGTTGCTCGCAGTAACGTGTTAACCCTTGCAGATCTTCACCATGATTGACGAGAAACTTGGCTTCATCATCGGGCAACACATCGCCTTTATCTTTAATATCCGCATCCCATCGCTCATTGCGCATTTCTAACCAGTCAGAAAGCCCCAGCCAACGCTCTTCGTCCAATCGTCGCAATGCCTCCAACGTGTTTTTCTCTGTTTTCACAGAGCCAAACTGGTTGAAGGGGGCGCCGACAAGATCGAAAGCTCTTTTCATGGTGAATTCCTTTACGTGTCTTTTTGAATTTGGGGGTGAAGGTGTGGCGTGTTCGACAGTTTAAAAATCAGCTCGCAAACGCGAAGGCGTTACATTGTGTTTTTGCAAGACAACGAAAAGCGTAACTTACTGATATGACGCTGAATCATCAAAATTATCGCCGATTGAAAACACATTGATAGCGTTATTAGTAATGGCATCCAACAATCGTGAAGTGAAACGCAAATGGCCTTAAATACCTCGCCATGGACATACTCATAGAGACAAAAAAAACCCGAAAATTCAGGGCTTCATAGGTTTTAAGCAGGTGTTAAGCAAACCAATGACGAGTGCGATTCGCAAACCACACCAATGACAGCATCACGGGCACTTCCACCAGCACACCCACAACGGTTGCAAGCGCAGCACCGGAATGTAAGCCAAAGAGTGAGATCGCAACAGCGACGGCCAATTCAAAGAAGTTTGAAGTGCCAATCATGCCTGCTGGCGCTGCCACGTTATGCGGTAATTTGATCCACTTTGCGACACCATAGGTAGTGGCAAATATGCCATAGGTTTGAATCAGCAGTGGAATGGCAATCAAGAGGATAGATTGCGGTTGGCTAACGATAGTCTCCGCTTGAAAGCCGAAGAGAAGTACAACCGTGCCGAGCAAACCGACAATAGACCAAGGCTTTGTAGCAGCGAGGAAAGTGTTGAGTTTGTCCTCGCCCTTATCAAGCAATTTTTTGCGAACAACCGCGCCTGCCACAAGCGGCAGCACAACATAGAGAAGCACGGAACTGGTCAGGGTTTGCCAAGGCACAGAGATATCGCTGACACCGAGCAGCAATGCCGTGATGGGTGCAAACGCAAACACCATAATGATGTCATTCACCGACACTTGCACCAAGGTGTAGTTCGCATCACCTTTGGTCAGCTGACTCCATACGAAGACCATGGCGGTACACGGCGCGACGCCAAGCAAGATCATCCCTGCGATGTATTCGCTGGCCGTTTGCGGGTCAACCCAGTCAGCAAATATCCCTTTAAAGAACAGCCAACCCAGCGCAGCCATGGTAAAAGGTTTCACTAACCAGTTAATGATTAACGTCAGCACAATCCCCTTTGGCTTTTTGCCGACATCTTTCACCGCACTGAAATCCACCTGAACCATCATGGGGAAAATCATGACCCAAATCAGCACTGCGACAACAAGATTAACGTGTGCAAACTCCCAGCCTGCTATGGATGCAAACACAGATGGAACAAGGTTTCCCAATATCACCCCAGCAGCAATACATGTCGCTACCCAAACGGATAAGTAGCGTTCAAACATTCCCATTAAGTCGCCCTCTTTTTTATCAAACCAACCCGATATATATGGTTTTTCATATGTAACAATTTAAATTTTTTTAGCAGCATGCAGAAGCGCGCGCTGGGCGATCGCCCATGCGGCATAAACGCGCCATGTCTTCTTCTAAAAACACAGCATTCGCTTTCATCGTGCTGGTTAGCACGTCTTTCGCCCACGTCGGCAAATCTGCATTGATGCGGTAAAACACCCATTGGCCTTGGCGTCGGTCTGTCAAAAGGCCACACTTTCGCAGTTGAGCAAGGTGACGAGACACTTTTGGCTGACTTTCATCTAACGCCGCCATCAGTTCACAGACACACAGCTCTTCTTCTCGCTCCAACAACAACAGGGTTTTCAAACGAGTTTCATCAGCGAGGCATTTATAGAAATTGACAGGTGACATGAGGCCTTCGGTATTTTCACATTGAATACCTCCACTTTATATATGTTTTTCCATATGTAAAGTGACGATTGAATGTAAAAGGGAAGATTAATATGGGAAGGGTTAAGGCTTGAGGGCTTGTTCAACGGCTTTTTGAGAAAGACCATGCAACACTTTGTCGCCGATTCTGAACATAGGCACGCCTCTCGCACCTCATGCAGCATTCGCTTTCTTTCCCCTTAGCGATCCAACATTACACACGCCATAGGCGATTTTTTACTGTCGAAATACTGTTTTGTAGGGTGGCAATAAGGGCAGTTTCGCCTTGTATACAAAACGATTCGTTTCATGAGTAGACCTCTTGGAGACTATTTTCGTCATTGAGTCGCTTGCTTCTAGAAGCAAGAAAATGCCCCCTCACCAATGCCGAGATTTAATCAACGCAAGTACCCCACTAATAAGACAAAAAATACAAGGAAAGGGGCGACGCAAAACATACCCCGTCTCAAATCGTCTCATATTAGAGAATTTAATGTTCTTTATTCTTATCATATTTACACCTTCACTCGCTATTATTCTCATTATTTCAACAATTAGACGGTAAGTAAGAATAATCAAATATACTAATGTATGCATAGTATCACTTGAGAGACTTTCGCTTTTTCATAAGAAAATTAAGATAAGAAATATTACGGGAATATTACATTTTTGTTACAAGAGGGGCTACATTATGAAAAAGCACGTTTTAACAAGTATTATAGTTGCGTCACTCACTGCCACCAGTGTCTATGCCAATTGCCTTGGAAATGTCTATACCCATTCAACTTGAAGGTGCAGGATTGAGCACTTGAAAGTTATCGTT
>JBELME010000132.1:0-11049 GCA_042096095.1 Enterovibrio sp. | reverse complement strand
AAGGCGTGACCCACGAGTTCAACATTGAAGCGAAAGAACAGCGCGTTGCGCCAAAATGGTTCGCTATTTTGCCTGTATTACCGCTGATGCTACTGCTGACATTCAGCAAATTTTCGGTGACCTCTATTCGTATGGACGTGGTAACGGCAATGTTTATCGCGCTTTTCGTGGCCATGGTGTGTGACTTCATTTAGACCCGCGACGGCAAGCAGGTAGCGGCATCGTTGAAGGTATACCTAGAAGGCATGGGCAATGTGTTCTCAAGCGTGGTGGGCCTGACCACCATCGGTTTCATCGACATGCTACTGGGCAGCGCCGCAAACCTTGGTTTGGGTTACTTCGCCATGGTAGTGATGCTGGTTGCGATTATCGTGCTGGTTACCATGCTATCGGGTTCAGGTAATGCGTCGTTTTTCAGCTTCTCTAACCTTGCACCGGAAGTGGCAGCGCAAGTCGGCACAACCGCTGCAAACGTCGCAATGCCAATGCAGTTAGCAGCAGGCTTGATGCGTTCTGCATCTCGTGTCGCTGGTGTTGTTATTGCCTGTGCGGGTGTCGCAAACGTCCCCCCAATTGAGCTGGCAAAACGCACCATGATCCCAATGCTGGGTGGTTTGTTGTCAGTGTTGGTGTGTTCTCAGATTCTTATCTAATGACACAGAACACGCCACGCAATTGAACATGAACACATAAGTGAATTATCAGGTTGTGGCGAATCGTCTTAGCAAACACATGACGACAACGCGCAGCCTGTTTTTTGATTGATTATCCACGCGATTCTTCCAGAAATGCGTGTTGGAGAGACCCATGAATATCGTCGATCGTTTCCTTCAATATACGCGCATCAATACCACTACCAGCCGCGAAAAAGGCGCTGCGGGCATCATGCCCTCGTCTGACGGTCAAATGGTCTTGGCGCAACTCATCGCCAAAGAACTTGAAGCATTGGGCATGGCAGACATCGTGCTACGCGAGACAGCCATTCTTACCGCCACCTTGCCGTCGAATATCCCTGCTTCTGCGAAAAATTCACCCATCCCAACGGTGTCTTTCTTCGCACACCTTGATACCAGCGCTGAGCAAACTAACGACACCAAAGCACAAGTATTGCCTTACAACGGCGGGGATATCTGCCTAAATGCCGAGCAAGGCATCACGCTGAAAGAAGCGGAATTCCCAGAATTGGCAAACTACGTGGGTGACGACATCATCGTGACTGACGGCACCAGCCTTCTAGGGGCGGATGACAAAGCCGCGATTGCGGCGATCATGCACGCGTTACAAACACTAAAAGCAAACCCAGACATCCTTCACGGTGATGTAAAAGTGGCGTTTGTACCCGATGAAGAGCAAGGCCTGCGCGGTGCGAAAGCCTTCGATGTAGAGAGCTTTGGTGCAGATTTTGGCTACACCTTAGATTGCTGCGGCATTGGCGAATTCGTGCATGAAAACTGGAATGCCGGCGATGCGGTGCTCACCTTCACTGGCCAATCTGCACACCCAATGTCTGCCAAAGGAAAGCTGAAAAACTCGCTATTGATGGCGCACCAGTTCATCAGCATGCTGCCAGCAGGCGAAGCGCCGCAGTACACCGAAGGTCGCGAAGGCTACTACTGGGTGAAAGAGATGACAGGCAACAGCGCGAAAACCGTGCTGAAAATGGACATTCGCGACTTCACCAAGCAAGGCTATCAAGATCGCATGGCATTCTTGCAGAATTTGTCTGACAACTGTGCTGGCTTGTGGGGGGAAGGTTCGGTATCTATTCACTTGGCCGACCGTTACGAGAACGTGGCAAACAGCTTAGAAGGTGACGCCAGTTTCCCGCTTGATATCGCCAAAGAAGCGTATGCACGCAACGACATTCAAATGAATGCCATCCCAATGCGCGGCGGCTATGACGGTGCCGTTCTTTCTCAGAAAGGCTTGCCTTGCCCGAACATTTTCACTGGCGCGCACAACTTCCACTCCATCTACGAATACTTGCCAGTGAAATCACTGCAAGCAGCGAGTGCCGTAGTAGTAGAAGTGATCAAGATTACGGCTGAACGCAGCCAATAAGGCATCACCTATTGAAACGCAACATCGGGCGAGCCTCCGCCCGATGTTTATTCTCTATTTCCATCTCTCGCCTATCTCTGCTGTCTTGTTCCAGCTCTTACCTCAATGCTCGTCTCGCAAATCTCGTCCCTAGCATCTCAACAAAAACCCTTCTCGCCACACCGCTAAATTGCTATAAACAAACCATGTCTGCTGAACACTTGGACGAAAGGACGCTTCATTACCATGGAAATTAGGTTTACCGATCTCAACGCACAAGGCGCAACCTCGACACTTCACATTGATCAATGGACCATCGCATCCTCAGAATCTTGGGCGGTATTTAGCACAGAGGGCGACATTGGTTCTTTGCTGGGAGAATTACTGGTTGGAGAACTGGAGTTCGACGGTGAATTACATGCTGACACAGGGACATTCGCGCAGGTTTCTTTGGTTGAACAGCAGCGATTACTCGATGAAGAATTAGCAAAAGATGACACTGATTTCCTTGATCGTATTGATGCAGGTAGCACCGTTTACTCACTCGTTTTTGAACAATGCCATGATGAATCCCTGACGCATAAACTCATTGATGAGTTGGATCTCAACCACCTCAAAGAAAGTGGTTTTCGGGTACTTTCTACCGGTGAAACCCGTCGTGTGATGTTAGCGCGCGCCCTTGCCACACAGCCAGATTTCATCATCTTAGATAATCCTTTTACAGGTCTAGACGTGGCGCATCGAGCATCGCTGGCAATGTACCTTACGGCATTATCTGATTCCGTTCAGATGCTAGTGACGTTTTCACGTGAAGAAGACATGCCACATTGGGTTGATCATATTGCCTTGTTCAATCATGGCAAACTCGACAGCTTGATGGATAAACGTGCGTGGAATGACCATCCCGTTATTGCACAAATCAAGGCACAATCGAAAGAACAAAGCGAACACGTGATGACGTTAATTCGTCGCTACCAACACAGCACGCCTTTTGAAAATCCCATTTTCGAACTCAAGAATGGCGAAGTCGCCTACACAGAGAAAACCATCTTCACCGAAGTCGATTGGCGAATAGACAAAGGCCAACACTGGCAGGTAAAAGGCCCAAATGGCTGCGGAAAAAGCACGCTGCTCGGAATGATTTTTGGCGATCATCCTCAGTGTTACAGCAACGACATTCAAATATTTGGTAAGCAGCGCGGTTCAGGTGAAACCATTTGGGAAATCAAGAAACACATCGGCATGGTGTCATCAGCGTTGCATCTGCAATATCGCGTGAACTGTTCAGCACTCGATGTGATTTTGTCAGGCTTTTATGACTCGATTGGTCTGTACAACCAGCCTTCATTGAAAGAGCGAGAAATCGCCAAAGAATGGCTCGATATTCTCCACATGCGCCAATACCTCAAAACCCCTTTCCGCAAGCTGGAATACGGACAACAGCGCTTATTGTTGATTGCCCGTGCCATTGTTAAGCAACCCACGTTGCTGATTCTGGACGAGCCTTACCAAGGCTTGGATTATCTTGGCCGCAGGTTAATGAAAAGCACGCTAGAACTGATCGCCAAAGAAAACCTCAGCCAATTGCTGTACGTTTCGCACTACCAAGGTGATGAGCTAGAAAGCATTCAGAATTCACTGACGTTTGAATTTGATGAAACGTCTGAATGTTACCGTGCAAAAACGCAGTCACGTTAGTCCATCACTCCCACTACGTTGACTCACATTGTTTAACCAGAGGGATGAAAAAAAGCAGTTAAACGCTGTCAGCACTCGCTTGCGCGCGCCAACGCGAGTGCCATTGGGTGAGTTGTTTAATCGGCTTAGGTCGGCAAATCAAAAAGCCTTGGATCAACATGTTTGGATAGTGCGTGACCAAATACTCCAGCTCTTCTAATTCTTCAACACCCTCCGCCACCAGCTTAAAGTTCTCGGTAGGCGAAAAGGACGCAAGTGATCGTACGATGGCCTGGCTAAATGGGTCATTGTGGATTTGCCGTACCAAAGAGCGGTCGATTTTCACCTCTGTGAACGGCAAGCTTCTGAGTTGCTGAATGTTGGTGAAGCCTGTTCCAAAATCATCCATCGACACCCCATACCCCTGAATGCGTAAGCGGTTGAGCGATTCCAATTGCTCGGCAGATTTCAGCGCATGTTCCTCAGTGATTTCGAGGATGATTTGGTGCTTATCAATGTTCTGCGCATCAAACAACTGGTGAAGACGCTTAGGAATATCCAGATCGGAAAGCTGAGTCGGCGAGAGGTTGATACTGATGCAGACATCATTGCCGAATGCTTTTAGCAACGCAGGCATATCAGTCGCAATTTTCTGAGCCAGTTGCATGGTGATGGTATCGACAAGATCATGCTGGATCGCGGTGCCAATGAAGTTATCTGGCAAGATCGTCTCGTTGTCTTTCGCGACTTCAATCCTTGCTACCACTTCTAAACTTTCAATGCGATTGCTAACAGGATTTAGCTTGGGTTGGTAGTAGGGGACGATGCTATCGCGAGATACATGACCGATCAGCTCATCACAGGTCATCTTTTCCAAATGGAGGCGTTTTTTCCGCCCCACGTAACCCATGCGTTTCAATACCCGCGAAAGGCCGTCTCGGCTGATGGGTTTTGCAATGCTGCCCAGCAGATAGATCTCTTGTTGTTGGGCAATGTTGGCAGCCAGTTCGACGACACGGGTTTCTAAATCAGAAACGATGCACACACCACCGCGAAACCCAAGATCACCCAGCTCCCGAATCACATCCATGCCATCTATATCCGGCATATTCAAATCAGTCAGAACTACGTCATATTTGTTGGGGCTTTGCCTCACAGCATCGAGCGCAAACTGCGGTATTGTGAAGCTATCTACGTTGTTGTATCCGAGTTGAGAAAGCACAGATTCGATCATTATGATCATGCTTTCTGTGTCATCAATGACAAGTATCCACTTTTCTCTATCCAAATCTTCACCCAAAACTTACTGCATCACGCCGTGAGCCATTGTTATTATTTATTTTTCATCCAGAACGACACTGTGGCGCAAGAATTCCGTATGAAACGAATTACATTGAAACACCAGAATTTCAGATAATTTATCAATTTAGTGAATATTACAAAAGACACATACCGTTTCATTATTAGGACATCGTGCTTAATTTAATTCTTTCGTAAATAGCCATGCTCATGATATCTAAAGATTTATTACTGAGAAGGTAAAATTGCCAGAGGGAATAAACAACCAACGCGCTAACACTCTGCACACGCTTATTTTTCTACAATTCTTGAAATCTCACATGATACATTAGCCCTATTTTTAAGAAGAAAATTAACATTTATCATTAATGTTCCCCTCTTATAGAGCAATAATCATCGAAATACACTATTAATAGACACGGCTAAACAACATATTTGTATATAAGCAAACACGCAAATAGACGTGCACACACTAGCCCATAATTAAAACCCATAACTCAACACTCTGTTTTTGAAATTAAATATCTATAATCCCCACCCAAGAAAAGGGGAATCAACATGCTATTCTCACTTTCATCGAAGAGAGAGGATAGGCATCTAGATTAATATTGCCTGTCAGCGAGCTAAAATGCCGCAGGGTGCAACGCGGCATGGAAATGACATGAAAGGGCATCGCGAAGTATATTGAGAAGCAAAGCATGAAAACCCGTTTAATGAACAGTTGGTTAGTGCAAGTTATATCGTCCGCTCTTCCACGGCGTTCAGGAGCACTGAGCGCATTAAGAGACGGAATGTTGTGGCTGGTGCCCTGCCTAATCTTGTCAAACATATTAAGCTTCACGTCGAGTCTGCTCGATTTTTTTGGCTCGAACGCGGTGTCATTGATCAATGGCCTTTATCACCTAAATGAATGGCTAACGAGCCTATACCCCTATTTCTTTGCCGCCTCAATCAGCATGATGCTCGCGATTTACTGGCGGTTACCTCGTCCTCCTATTGCCATTTTAAACATGGCGTACATCGCAATCACCGCTCAGATCCTCGGTCATGAAGGCCAAGCTGAAGCCACATTATTGTTGTTTGTTGGCCTCACTATGCCTCTGTATACCGTGCCACTGATGTCTAAGTTAGAACGTTTGCCTTACGCGCGCATTTTAGAAACCGAACTCGCAGGCAAACCGGTTAAAGACTCGATGAACTTAATGCTCCCCGGCGCGATTGTCGCCGCCGTGGTTGCCGCTGTCGCCGTCATGCTCAATGCGCTGTTTAACTACTTCGAACTCGAAATCGTGCTAGGCGCAATTCATGGCATTGATGTCGAAAATAGTCCTATTGAATCGGGCTGCACATTTGCTGCGTTGAATTCCATACTTTGGTTCGTTGGCATTCACGGTTACTACGCATTAACGCCCATGGTAGAGCCCTTGCTCGCAGCGCTGGAAATAAATCGCGCCGTTGAACTCGCAGGCGGTGATGCGCCCAATGTGATGACCCTGTCGACCCTTTCTCTGTTTGTATTTATCGGCGGTGCAGGCGCCACGTTGGGCTTATCCATCGCGCTGATTGCCTTTTCAAAAAGCAAAATGATGCGGGTGATCGCCATTACCAGCATTCCCCTCGGGCTGTTCAACATTAACGAGCTGCTTTTGTTCGGACTTCCGATTATTTTCAACCCACGGCTGTTTATTCCCTTCCTTCTCACACCGCTTTTCAACGTCATTGTGACCGTGTTTGTGCTGCAAATGGGCTTAGTCACTGTGCCTTACACGCTGGCGCCAATGAGTAGCCCTATTATCATCAACGCTTATGTCGCCACGGGTGGGGACCTCTCTGCCATTGCCTTACAGCTCATTATTATCTCCCTCAACGTGCTGATCTATTTACCGTTCGTGCGAAGAATTGATAACATGGCCAAACAGCAAGAAGTTTACATTCCATCTCTCGACACCACATTTACCCGCAGCGAAGAAGAAGCGTATGTGCTTTCCGTTGACCCGGTCCGCGAGTCTTTGCTTCGTTCAAGAGAAATGGAAGATACCCACAATCGTCTGGCGCTTTTTTCCAACCGCGAATTTTATTTAGAGTACCAACCACAGATAAATTCTAATACGCAAAAGGTCGTTGGGATGGAAGCCTTAATTCGCCTGAAGGATCAGCAAGGAAACGTCGAATTGCCTGCTGATTTTCTACATATTTTCGAAAAAGCGAATATGATGAGCGACATTGATGTTTGGGTCGTCAAAAACAGCGTTGCGCAATGTGAAGCGTGGAGGCGCGAAGGACTAGAAGTTCCCATTAGTGTGAACATCACCAGCCCTACACTGACCAATGCAGAAAAAGTGAGTGATATTCTTCTACTGATTGAACGTGTACCTGGCTTGATTCATTTTGAGATAACCGAAGACACGCTGATCCAAAACGAATTCATGGTGGGCGATTCCATTCGTCGACTTCACGAGGCTGGCGCCCGCGTGCATATCGATGATTTTGGGACGGGTTACAGTTCCCTTAGCTACCTGAACCGTTTTGATATTGATGCGCTCAAGATTGACCAAAGTTTCGTTGCAGCACTCAGTAACGATAAAGGAAAAAAGGTGTTTAACGGTTTAATCGCCATCGCCAATGAGCTGGATATAAATATCATCGTAGAAGGGGTCGAAACCAAAGAACAATACGCCTATGTTTCCCAAAAAGCCGACGTGGAAGTACAAGGTTGGTACTTCTCTCGATCCATGTCAGCGAACGATTTTGCCAGCTTTAACATTCAACACACCGCCACAATGAACACCAATATATAATTGGACGACAGCCATTGATGCGTGCAGACAGAGCACTGAAACGTGCTCTTCTCACTTTCGCATGCTCGCGCTCGCCACCTCGCTGACATCGATCCATCGGCGATGTGCTCGCGAACTCATTTCTAAGTCAACCATGTCTCTGTATACTCCGCCTTATTGCACTATCGCACATCAACAAGGTTCCATTTCATGCCATCAACACCCGCGCATTCCGTGATCGTTCTCGACTTCGAAACCACTGGTTTATCACCTAACACGGGCGATCGCGCCATCGAAATCGGTGCGGTTAAATTGGTGAACGGTGACGTCGTCGATACCTTCCAAGAATTGATGAATCCGGGCCGTCGTGTCAGCAGTTTTATCGAGGGTTACACGGGCATTACCAACAACATGCTGCGCACTGCCGCGAGCTGCGAGGAAGTGATGGAGAAGTTTGGGCATTTCATCGGCGACTGCCACCTTGTTGCGCACAATGCCTCGTTCGATAAGCGCTTTTTGGATGCAGAATTAGAACGTGTGAACGTGCGTTATTCTGGCCAGTTTGCGTGTTCCATGTTGATTGCTCGCCGCCTGATCCAAGATGCGCCTACGCATAAGTTGGGTGATTTGGTGCGCTTCAAACACATCGACAACGACGGCGTATTTCACCGCGCGTTGGCCGATGCTCAAATGACAGCCAAACTCTGGATGGTGATGATTGAAGAACTGGAACAACAAGGTGTGTTCGACCCTAGCTTCAAACTGATGCAGACCATCAGCAAAACCAGTAAGGGGGCGGTGAAAGGCTTGTTTGAGAAAGTGCGCGCCTAGTCTTCAAACACGCCGTTAGCGCGTCGGCGCAACGGCGTAGTATTGTTCTTTCTCCGCCAGAAAGCGGGCAAGCAACAAGGTCAAATTGGCCCGTCGCGATTTGTCTGGCCATACGGCGTAGCATCCCAGTGGGCTTAGCGTCCACTCTGGTAACAAATGAACAAGCTTACCTGATTTCACTCCTTCCTCAGCAAGGTGCCACGGCAGAACGGTCACACCCACATTTTGCAACACAAAGTGATACAAGGCATCAATGCTGTCCACTTGTAGACGGTAGTTGTTAAAGGCAATGACGCAGCTTTTATCCTTTGCGGTGAATTCGATATTCTCATTGCGCTGCTTGTAGCTGATCCAATCCCACGACTGCACATCGTCGGGTGTGTTAGGCGTTGGCTGAGATGCGGCATATTCAGCGCCGACAACTAACACTCGCTGATACTCGCCCAACTTGCGTGCCACCATAGAACTGTCGTCTAACCAGCCCATGCGAATGTTCAGATCAAAGCCATTTTCCAGCAAACCGACGAGGTGATCGGTATAAGACACCAACAAGGTAACACGTGGGTATTCCCGAACAAATTCCGCCAATATCGTAGAAATTCTCGAAGATGCCATGTAGGCCGGCAGCGACACATTCAGCGCACCAACAGGCTCAACAGACAACGCATTCAGTTCGTCCAATCCCATTTCCGCATTGCGCAACATTTCTACCACGCGAGGATAAAACAGCCGCCCTTCATTGCTCAGCGCGAGTTTGCGCGTGGTGCGATAAAGCAAGGTGATCCCAAGATGGTCTTCAAGATCTGACACGGTTTGGCTCACTCGAGACGGTGCCAAGTTCAAATCTTTTGCCGCTGCACGAAAAGAACCTTCGTCCACCACGCGGGCAAAGATTGCCATGTGTTTTAGGTAATCAATCATTGTTCTGCTCTGCGGAATTATATCTTCTGATAATACAGGATAACAGATGTAAACAATTTGTTGTAACTTCTCACTGCGTAAGACACCGCATAACGTCACGCGAAGGGAGACATCATGAATTTAACGCGCACACCTTTATATGTTGCTGCATTCGAAACGACCTTTTTATCAGGTCTCGCCAGCGCAGAGGGCTTCTATGTCACGGGTTTAGTGGGTAAAAGCGACCAAGCGACAGACTCAGAACCTTACGGCAACAACATCGCACAAGATGCCGATTTTCCCGGTAAGTTCGACGCAGGTGACGGCACGGTCAACACCCTAGGGTTGGGTTATGTGATCAACGAACAATTCCGCATTGAAACGCGTTTGGGCTATCGCGAAGGCAAATTTAATAGCCAGCGTGTAGGTACTGGTGCACGCACAGGTGAAGAATATGTGCTTAACGGCAAGCTCAAAAGCTCCACACTTACCGTTGAAGGTTTCTACGACGTTGACACCGGCACACCATTTACGCCTTATATCAAAGCGGGTGTGGGTGTGGCACGCAATGAATATTCTGCACGTTTAGGTGGCGCAGGTGTTCAAGGTTTCTTTGATCAACTCGATGGAACCGTGGACGGCTACTACGACGACTATGTTGATGAAACCTCGCCCGAATTTACCTGGAACGTGGGTGTCGGTGCGAGCTATGCCATTACTGATCAACTCAGTCTAATCGGCGAGTATCAATATATTTCATTGGGTGATGCTGGCACGGGTGTGGATTCGCTTGATTTTGGCTCTGGCGAAACCAATGACGGTTTCCGTATCGATGAAGCAACCGCACATGAAGTGCAATTAGGCTTGCGTTACCACTTCTAAGCAAACCCCAATACTCAGTCACGGAGCGATGTTATGACCACGAAACAGAAAATCAGCGCACTATTTGCCTTCATTTTGTCATCTTCTGTTGTGCAAACATCCTTCGCGACTGACGTTGAAACGTTACCAACAAGAACCAGCCCTGTCCCTGCTACGACAAACAGCGTGCCGCATGTTCAGCTGGGCGGAGAATCCAACCCTGCCTTCCTAAAGGATCTGATGGCTCGTGCTGCTCGCATTCCCGGCGTAGATGTCCGCGAGACGGTGATTTCCATGTCAGGGACAAAAGGGTTCTGGATTGAAGAGCACGTAGCGCTGGCGAACCCTCAATCCATTGTGGGTGGTCGCGAATTCGCCCACATGCACCCAGATGGCAGTTTGCATGCCTCATTATCACCCGACCTAGCCGTAAAAGCGGTCAATGCTGGTTGGGCGATACCTCACCCTTGGTCGAAAAAAAGATTGGGCTGGGAAGGGTTTGTGATGATTTATACCCCCACCACTGACAGCGAAGTCGATACCGTTTACCAACTCATACTGGCGTCTTTTGATTTTGTTACAGGGCAGAAACTGTCCTCACTTCAATAACAGGGCGAGATTACGTGTGTTCATATTTTGCTCAATCCCTTCACGCCTGCGAGTA
>JBELME010000131.1:0-11097 GCA_042096095.1 Enterovibrio sp. | reverse complement strand
GGATACCCCGGACACCCGATGAATGCAGACGATCGCGCCGCCGGATTGCCTGAGCTAGACAGCCAAGTTGGCGACATCATTTTAGAGCGTGACGTTTGGCTCGCCACGGGCGTATCTGTGATGGCTGGCGTCACCATTGGCGAAGGCACCATCGTTGCTGCAGGCAGTGTTGTTACCTCAGATTTACCGCCGTTTGTTGTTGCCGGAGGTGTACCTGCAAAAGTACTTCGTCCACTCACCGCTGAAGAGATGAAAAAATGAGCAGAGACTTGATCGTTTTTGGCGAAGACTGGGGCGGATTGCCATCCAGCACACAACACCTCATTCATCACCTTGCGTTGCAACGTAAAGTCATTTGGGTAAATTCCATTGGTTTGCGTCAACCTCGTCTATCGTTGAGCGACGTTAAACGCGCATGGAAAAAGTTAACGGCGAAGAAAGTCGGCAACAGCGCCACCATGCCCATTGAAACGCCCGACAATATCACGATAGTGAACCCGACAACGCTGCCCGCTCCGCGCTCAGAATTTAGCCGCAACCTCGCTGCCAATTGGTTGAAGAAGCAACTGCTTCCCATCATTGAAAAACACAACCTGCACGATCCTATTTTGTGGACCTCTCTGCCTACTGCCGTGGACGTCGCAGACAAGCTTGGCACCGACTCTTTGGTGTATTACTGCGGTGATGATTTCTCCTCCCTTGCAGGAGTGGATCATGACACCGTGTCCGAGCGTGAAGAAGAACTCATCGAGAAAGCGGATCTCATTCTGGCTTCAAGCGAAACCTTGGTACACCGTTTTCCAGAGCAGCGCACGCAGTTTTTACCGCATGGTGTTGATTACTCGTTATTTTCCACACCCGCACCGCGTGCTGACGACATGCCTTACAACAAACGTCCCATTGCTGGGTTTTATGGCTCATTGTCGGAATGGTTGGACTATGATTTGTTAGATGCCGTGATTTCTGCGTTGCCTGAATGGGATTTCGTGTTTATCGGCCGTGCATGCGAACGCGCTCAAGCATTAACAAAACACAGCAACATGAGATTACTTGGGCCACGCCCGCATCACCTGTTGCCATGCTACAGCCAACACTGGACAGCAAGTTTGCTTCCGTTTGCTGACAATGCACAGATCCACGCCTGTAATCCGCTGAAGCTTCGCGAGTATTTGGCCACAGGGACGCCGGTTGTGAGTACACCGTTTCCTGCGTTGTCGAGCTACTCCGCTTTCGTGTCAGTGGTCACAACAGAAAAAGAGATGATCAGAGCCTTAGAAGAGGCGCAATTCCAGCTAAGAAACGAGCAGCAACAGGCCGCAGTGAAGCCTCACACTTGGGAGGCTCGCGCAGAAGAACTTGAGAGATGGTTGGACGCGCTATGAACACGCTAACGTACAAATTTCTGATTCTGCTTGATGGGGCATGGCGACGTCGTTACGTCATCATGATGCCCATCATCATTTTGCCGCTCATGGGCACTGCCATTGGGTTAATGAGCCCGAAAAAGTACAACTCTCACACCAGCATGTTGATTCAAGAAACCTCAAAGATGAACCCGTTTCTTGAAGACTTAGCGGTTTCTGCAAAAATGAAAGAGCGCTTTAGTGGACTTCAAACCTTGCTCCACAGCCGTCATATTCTTGGTAAGGTTGCCATCGAACAAGAACTCATTGCTGAAGACTCTGATCCGGTTTTGGTGGACGAAACTATCGCTAACCTCTCAGAAGGCTTGTCGATGACCACCATCGGCAAAGACGTTATTCGCATCGATTATCGCGCTAGCAACCCTGAGGGAATGAAAAAAACACTGGAAATCGTGAGTCAACATGTCATTGAAGAGTTGCTCGCGCCAGAGC
The DNA here is from genome assembly GCA_042096095.1 of Enterovibrio sp. GTDB lineage: Bacteria > Pseudomonadota > Gammaproteobacteria > Enterobacterales > Vibrionaceae > Enterovibrio. The sequence goes on along the minus strand of JBELME010000131.1, from coordinate 9,241 downwards.
GTTCTTCCATGAAAGATTCCAGCTTCTTCCTTTCAGAGCACATTAAATTTCGCCGCCAAGAACTCGATAAAGCCGAAGCGGCGCTAACCGAATTCAAAACCAAACACTCTGACGGCTTGCCGGCATTGCAGCTCGCAAACCTTTCACGTATTGAAGCACTCAAGCAGCGGCTTTCCGAAAAAGAAGCGGAGATGGCGGGAGCGCAACGCGGCTTGGGTGGTCTTGACCAACAGCTATCTAGCACCAACCCCGTCATCGGCAAGATTGAAGACCAAATCGTTAAAATTCGCAGTGAACTCGCGCTATTAAAAGCGCGCTATACCGACCAACACAGTCTGGTTCAAGGGGCGACACGCAGCCTTCGTCGCTTAGAAGAACAGCGCACCCAACTCTTATCGAACACCTCTGAAACCGTGGATGCCAGTCAGCTATGGGACATTGCCAGCAGTTCCACGATGGAAACCGACGGCGAATCTCAGCCTCTTCTGATTTCCCAGCTAGAAAACCTGCAACTCGCGCGCAGCAAAGTGGAAATGCTGGAAGAGGAAACGTCCAGCCTTCGCTCAATGATCACCGAGTTGGAAGTGAAGACAAGCCAATCAGGGGAAAAAGAACAGCAGATTAAAAAGCTCGAACGCGACCTCGAAGTGAAGCGTGAACTTTTCCACGAACTGCTCGAACGTTACGAAATGGCGCGTTTAACCAGTTCATTAGGGGTGTTCGAGCAAGACAAACGTATCAAAGTGATCGATCGACCGTACTCCCCGGGTGTGCCGAGCAACCTTCCCATCATTGTCTTCACCATTGCAGGCATGGTGGGTGGTATCTTCCTTGGTTGCGGCATGGCTGTTCTATTGGAGTTAACAGATACGTCCATTCGTCGCATCGCAATGCTGGAAGAAATAACGGGCGCACCTGTATTAACACGCATACCGGAATTGAGCGACGACGTTATTCCCCCTAAAGAGGGGAGTAAATTAATTGCGGGTGAAGCAAAAGTGATTGAATCGAACAACTGACGGCGCGTCAGGCGGCGTGCGTAAAGCGAACACACTCAGTCAACACGGAAGGTTCTCTGGTATGAAAGCTTGGTTCTTGTTTTTATTGGTGATACTTGCTGCGCCTGTTAATGCCGAACTTCGCCTCGAAAAATCATCGTTACAAACCGTGTCAGAAACCAGCCTGCTGGTCATCAAGGGCATGAACCTCTCGGACAGTGAGGTCATTTTGGTGATACGCGCTGATGATACCGTCAACCCGGGTTATGCAGACCGTGCCAATATCGAACGCGTTCTGACCAAAGGCGAATTCGAACTCCACGTGCCTTTTGCCAGCATGCGAACCCCGGGCGGTCGCCAGCTCAACCTCAATGCTCTCGAGAACATCATTATCTTTCCCGGCGAGAAAAAACGCGGCTTTGCATTGATGTCCGCCGACGTGGAGACGCCCAAGCCGTTGGGGGAAAACGTGTTTGCTTGGGATCTTGGCCCTGTTGGCAGTGCCATTTGGCCGGGATTTAAGCCCCTCACCATAAAATCTGGGCTTTTATCTGGGCAAGGATTGAACCCCATTGATCGCAGTGCCCGCATGCAAGCAGCAGATAGCTTAACGATTGATGGTATTCGTGGCATTGATACCGCGGCTCTGCCGCTTCCTGCTGGAGATTGGCAAATCACTTTTTGGCTTCGTGATGCCGGAGAGTGGGAATACTTACCCCACCCTTTGCAGCGAGAAATTCGCGTGAACGGAGAAACGGTTTATCGGCAGAATCGGTCGCCTAAAGAGTGGATTGAACAGGTTTACCTCAAACGACGCGATATGGCCGTGACCCCGAAGAGCAACAGTTGGGAACTTTACGGCGAACGAAAAAGTGACCGCGTCACGTTTAATATCACCAGCAACGGCGATCCTGTCATCGTTAAGCTTTATGGCGACTCCACCGACGCAAAATTTGTAAGCGGCATTTTGGCTGTTCCTGCTGACAATCCGATGATTTTGGACATGCTCACACGGCAACGGCAAGCGTGGTGGGAGAAGAATTGGCCTGTTTCTGATTGGACAGCTTGGCCAACGGGCAGCGCGCATTTAAAGCCGGCTCAAAAAGGCACGACGAGTCACAAAGGCAAGATGGTAAACGCAGCACCTGAGACGTCTGCCTTGGTTGAATTTAGTTTTGAGCAAGGCAATATTCCCGGCGCGCCTATGGTGATGATCAACAAACCCAAACGCGGTGAAACGGCGTTAAATGTCAGTTGGCATTGGAGCCAGTGGAGCTTAACCCGCACGCACCTCTCTTCGACCTTACTCAGTGCCAACGATAATTTTTTACGTCATGGGCTCATGCCCATCAATGACGGCGTCGCCATGCCGCGTAAACTGGTGTTGCGTGTCGATATCCCCAAAGGCACACCCGCAGGGACATACACTGGCGAACTGCACGTCATGATGCAGCGAAAGTCACTCAGACAACCCATCACCATTAATGTGGTAGAGGTGTCACTGCCGGCATTGAGTAAGCCCGTGGGTATTTACCTCGAAAAACCCGTGCATTACGGCTGGTTTAAAGACATCGCACATTTGGGTAATCAAGCCCTGATGTGCGATCTTTCCTATCTGCGAAAACTCGGATTAACGAGCATTTCTCCCCCCTTCCCTACGCCCTACAACGAAGATGAACAAAGGGCGTTTGAAAAGCTCTCTGTTTCGCTGAATAAGCTCGGGTATACCGCGTCCATGGCTTATGCGCCTGCGAAACGCCTTAGCCAAGCTATCGGCACTGGCAATGCCGCCAATGTGGTGGCGCAGATTGAAGCCACCCATAAGCAACGCCTGCAGCCTTCGCCATATTGGTCCATTGCTGATGAACCGAGCAACCCCGGTAACGTTGATTTATTTGAAGACATGCACCGGCATTTTTCCATGTTTGCGCCCACCGCCAAACTCGCTGGCCACCTTAATCACGATAAAGACAAGGCCTACCTACCTCTGTTCGATTTGGTTTTGATCAACAATGGTTTTGGCGCAGACAAAGACGACATTGAAGAAGCGCAATCTGACGAGCGAGAAATCTGGCTCTACAACTTGCCCAACCCCCGAGCCTCGGCAGGTTTTTATCTCTGGCAAACGCAAGCAGATGGCTTTTTGAAATGGCATGGACGCATGCCCACGGCTGACCCTTTCGATCCAACGGATGGCCGAGAATTTGATGTACAGTTCTTGTATCCCACAGAGAACCCGTGCCCCGAAGAGCCGGATATTCACCGCGATCTCTACGAAATCATGGAAGGCATTGTCGATTACCGCTGGATGCTTTGGCTAGAGCAACAGGCGCAAACCAACACAGCGGCGAACGCGTTACTTTCAACACTCAAACGCGCCATTCCTGATGAGTGGGAAGATGTGCCCGATATTGACCAACAACAATTGAACAGATGGCGACAACAAATCATTGAATTAGCCCGCGAGTTCGAATGAGTTTCTCATAGCGATTCTCACAATGAAAAATTCAGTGAAGCTGTCGCATGTCAACTTGTTAATCCATTGAAAAAGCGCCACTTTAAAACATCTGATTTTCTGGCACACCTCATGCATTTAGAACCGTACGAGTCTAAATATAAAAACAACTGAGGCCACCATGAAAACAATCATTCAAGTAGTACAGCATTTAAGACCCGGCGGACTTGAAGTGATGGCGCTCGAATTCATGCGTTTTTCCAGCCACGGAAAACGCATGAGGATTATTAGCTTGGAAGGCGATAAAGAATCTGCCATCAAAGCCTGGCCTCGCCTTGAAGCGTGCAGAGACCAACTGATTTTTCTGAACAAACCTGAAGGGTTTTCGTTGGCACTGATTCAGCAGCTGAAACAATTGCTGATCGAATTGAATGCTGACGTGGTTCACACCCACCACATCGGCCCTTACTTTTACGCAGGCATTGCATCACGTCTTGCTGGCATCTCTCTTATTCATACCGAACATGACGCTTGGCACTACAACGATAAGCGCCATCGACTGCTTCAAAAAATCGTGCGCCTTGTGGCGAACCCGACCTTGGTGGCGGATGCCGATGTTGTCGCCAACGCGCTAAACACCATGCCAGGTATGGCAGGCGTTCGAGTCATTAAGAACGGCATTGATGTCGATAAATATTCGCCAGGCAACAAGCAATTTGCGCGCAAATTCTTCAACCTACCGAAAGACGTGAAACTCATTGGTGCGAGTGGCCGATTGGAAGATGTAAAAGGCCACCGAGTGTTAATTGAAGCGATGGCGACGTTGCCAGAAAACACGCACCTGACCATTGCGGGGATCGGTACGTTAGAAAATGAACTGCGTGAATTGGCGAAATCACTCAACGTCGATAAACGCGTCCATTTCCTTGGCTATGTCGATGACATGCCTCGTTTTTACCAAGCACTCGATTTGTTCTGCTTGCCTTCATTCAACGAAGGGTTTCCCCTCGCACCTCTTGAAGCGCAAGCATGTGGCATTCCCGCAGCCGTGACCAATGTCGGCGGTGCTGTCGAAACCTTATGTCCACAAACCGGCGTGATTTTGAAAGCAGGTGACGCCAAAGACATGGCGGAGAAGATGCTTCCTTTCCTTTATGAGCGTCTTATCGCGAGCCCACGCGAGTTTGTCACGAATAGCGCTGACATTCGTACCATGGCAAGCGCCTATGACGCACTGGCAGAGGGGAAATCGCTATGAGTACATGGATTTTATGGCTTACAGCCATCAGCACTGTTTTGGTGATTTACCATCACCTCGGCTACCCCCTTTTGCTAAAGATGCTGGTGCGCTGTATTCCTTCATCACTGTCTTCAACGCCGATGAAACGTGGTTACAACAGCTCAAAAGCCGATGACGCGTTACCTACTATGGCGATTCTGATGCCGGCGTTTAATGAAGCGCAATGGGTCGCTGACAAAATTCGCAACCTCGCGACCTTAGATTATCCAAGCGACAAACTTCGCATCGTATTCGCATGTGATGGCTGTTCAGATAACACCGCCAACATTGCTCGAGAAACGTTGAACGAAACCGCGTGTCAGCATTTGGATTTGACGGTCATCGAATATGCAGTGAATGAAGGGAAAGTGGCGGTCATCAATAAATCGATGGCCCTGATCGACGAAGAGATTGTGGCGATGAGCGATATTTCATCCCTCATTTCCATTGATGCGTTATTGATTGCAGCAATGCACTTCGCGGACCCAAAAATTGGTGTGGTGAACAGTCGCTATCACTTGCTTGAGCCGACGGAAGGCGAAAAGAAGTACTGGGATTACCAGTGCACGCTTCAGCATCGTGAAGCCAAAATGGGCGCAACCTTGGGCGCTCACGGCGCGCTCTACCTCATGCGCCGTGGTTTGTTTACCCCACTCGCTGCCGACACCATTAATGATGATTTCGTGTTACCCATGAGCATCGTCGCACAGGGCTATCGCGGCACGGTTGATGACACAATTTGTGCTGTTGAACTTGAGCCAACAAATGCAGACCAAGATTTCAAACGCCGTCTTCGTATTGGTGCCGGGAACTATCAACAAATGTTGCGCTTATCGGCCCTGCTTAACCCTAAGTATCGCGGCGTGGCATTCACTTTTGCATCCGGCAAAGCACTGCGTGTCGTCATGCCCTTCCTGATGCTCACCGCACTGACTGGCTGGCTATGGTTGGCACAATTTCACGTACTCTTTTTGATGGGAGCAGCCGCCCAGGTTGCAGCTTATGCGCTCGTCGCATCCATCAAGTTCTTTAAGCTCACGCCGAATAATCCAATGCTTGCGACACTTTGCTATCTGGTGTCCGGCCACACCGCCAACATGATTGGCACACTTCGGTACATCGTCGGTCTTGAAGCAGGCCGCTGGCAGCGCGTTTAACCGCATCCAAATTCATTGAGGGCTACACCATGACGACACAAGTGGCGAAATCAGAAGGCAACATCGCATCGTTTCTCACTAACACTCGTAAAAGAATGAATAAGGTGACTATGAATAACCACAGTGATATTGACCCAATCACGGCAAAATCTAAGCGTATGTTTGATGTTGTTCTCACTCTGATGGGTCTTGCTTTAACACTCCCGCTGTTTCCTCTGATCGCTATTGCCATCAAACTTGACAGCCCAGGGCCTGTGTTTTTCCGCCAAATGCGTATTGGCCGTTCGACACCTGAACTCAGTCTGATTTTCCACATGGTGAAATTCCGCACTATGCGCACCGATGCGGAAAGCAAAACCGACGCGACGTGGGCAACGGATGGTGATCCCCGCATTACCCGTGTTGGTCGCTTTTTGCGTAAAACCCGTTTGGATGAAATTCCACAGTTCTTCAATGTCTTGGTAGGTGACATGTCATTGATTGGCCCTCGCCCAGAGCGCCCAGGGTTCTATCAAAAACTTGAAACGGCCATCCCTTACTTTGCTGAGCGCACCTATGGTGTAACACCGGGTATCACGGGGCTTGCGCAAGTGAACCAAGGTTACGATACCTGCATTGCCGATGTGCGTTCTAAAGTGGGCTTCGACCATTCTTACGCGCTGGCGCTAACATCGCTCAAAACATGGTTTAAAATGGACTGCTATATCATGTTTAAAACCATCTGGGTGATGTTAACAGGCCGCGGTCAGTGAGCTAGAAACTAGAAGCTAGAAGCTAGAAGCTAGAAGCTAGAAGCTAGAAGCTAGAAGCTAGAAGCTAGAAGCTAGAAGCTAGAAAAGAATAGCAAAATCCCTCCATTAAAAAGGGCTGCGAATATCGCAGCCCTTTTACGGAAATGATATGTCTTTGCTTAATCGCCGCTTATAGCGATATAAACAAGCCAGCCAGCGCAGCACTCATGAGGTTTGCAAGTGTTGCAGCACCCACCGCTCGGATACCCAACGTCGCCACATCATGGCGTCGCTCTGGTGCCATGGCGCCGATAGAGCCAAGTTGAATCGCAATCGACCCAATGTTAGCAAAGCCACACAATGCGAACGTGACAATCACTTGGCTGTGTTCTGAAATCACGGATTTCGCGCTTTCGAAGTCAAGGAATGCCACGAATTCGTTCATGATGGTCTTCTGACCAATCAACGAACCCACGGTCAGCACTTCGCTCATTGGAATGCCAATCACCAATGCCAGCGGCGCAAACAAGAAACCGAAAATACTTTGAAGCGTAACGCCTTCGTAGCCAAACCAGTTACCCACGATTTCAAAGCCTGCATTGACCATTGCAATCACACTAATGAACGCCACCAGCATGGCACCCACGGCAACAGCCACTTTTACACCGTTCATCGCACCGGATGCCAATGCATCAATCGCGTTAGCGTCTTCACTTTTTTCAAGTTCGAAGTCAGATTGTTCAATGGTTTGTTGGCGTTCAGGCACCAACATTTTCGCCATTAACAAGCCACCTGGTGCCGCCATAAAGCTTGCCGCAATCAAGTACTTCAGCTCAACGCCCATCGCAGCGTAACCACCAAGCACGGAACCTGCTACTGACGCCATACCAACAACCATCACAGCGAATAATTCTGAGCGTGTCATGGTTTTTAGGAATGGACGCACCACCAACGACGCTTCACTCATCGACAGGAAGATGTTGCCCGTTGCTGCCACTGATTCAATTTTACTGGTGCCCAATAAACGGTGAATACCACCGCCCAATACTTTGATTAACCATTGCATGACACCAAGGTAGTAAAGCAGTGAGACTAATGCAGAGATGAAGATGATGAGAGGAAGAACACGGATGGCGAAGATGAAATCGCCACTGGCGAGGCTACCAAAAACGAAACCGATGCCTTGGTCCGCAAAAGAAAGGATGGAAGAAACGCCGTTGCTAAGTGCACCCAGTGCGGCTTACCCAAAAGGAATATATAAAACGAGAGCGGCAAAACCTGCTTGAAGGCCGAATGCACCAAGAACGGTGCGCCATTTGATATCGCGACGACTTTCTGACAATAAGTACGCGCACGCTAGCAGAGCCAATATACCGGCCAAACTGAAGATGATTTGCATTATGTTACCTTGCTTTAGTATCTGGATTTAGGCGGGCGCTCAAATCCACACGCGTGCGAAAACAACACTACTGGCAGGAATGCAAAGTGGTGTGCTTTACCATCACGGTGAATTATAAGGCCCGAAAATGCTCACAGTTACGCTGGGCCCAGTTCCGTGGGGCAAGTATCCATTTTGCAGCCGATTGAAAGCTGGCTGAATCTACTTTTCGTTCATGAAAAGTAGCCTCTCTAACCGGGCGCGGAGTATATCCAAATCATATTTGCCCTGACAAGCTCTTATTTGCGCAACAAGACGGTCAAATATCCTTCTCTTCCTCACGGCTTCTTCTAAAAACAACCCGTTAAACCGCGGAAGTTACTTTTATCTCATGAAAGTTGCAGAAGAGATTGACTCGTACCGCAAACAATCTTGCAATTAAAGGCACAATGCATCAGCTAGCATAAGATTAGTCATTAACATAAAAATAACGGCACGCATTCCTGCAGGAAATCGACGCTGCCCAAAGCGATTGCTGAATTTTAGGGAAGAAAATCTATGCCAACCGCTTACCAGGCCGATGTTCGCCCCATCACCGCGACCATTGACGGGAAAGGTCCCCACATTGTCACCACGCTTTCGATGCGCGCTGAAATTTCAAACCATTGTACGCTCAGCGCATCCCTTGTTTGCGAAGATTTGATCGCCGACAAATCACTCGGAAAAGTGCTCAAATTTGACATCACAAGCCCCCAAGAAAGCACCACGTTACTCGGGTTGATCACCACCATTTCCCTGCAAGGTTTCAGCGAGGAGAAAGCCCTTTATTACTACACGCTAGAAGCGAAGGATCCCCTATCCCTACTGACTTTTCGTCGAAACCGTAAAATTTTCCAAAACATGACGAGCAAGCAAATCATCGAAGATGTGCTCAATGAAGCTGGCATAAAAAGTAACGCCAAACTCTCTGTTTCAGGTTCAGGCACAACGCACGAATATTGCACTCAAGCTGACGAAACCGATCTGGCGTTTGTTCAACGCTTAATGAGCTTTGGAGGTTGGCATTACCATTTTGACCATTCAAGCAGCAAACCCATGATCACCGTGGGCGACAGCAACCAAACATTCAAAGCCATCACTGACAATACCTTCACGTACCAAACGCCAAACCCCGAACCTTCGCGAGAAGTCAGCAGTTCTTAACAGCACCTGCACTTACCGACGACGACAAAGCCATAGCAAA
>JBELME010000130.1:0-11126 GCA_042096095.1 Enterovibrio sp. | reverse complement strand
GAGGAATCGGCAAGTTAATGTTTTTTAGCGCGTGTGTGTCGCCATCGTTGTAATACAGGTTTAGGTTTTCAATGTTGAATTTGTTCATGTTCGTAATCCTCGGGCTCAGTAAGTGGCTTTGCTGAATTTGCTGGCGATCAGTTTTGTCAGCATGTTGATGAGTAGCACGACAACAATCAGTACGGTGGCAGTGGCGTATGCCTGATGCCATTCGTGAACCGTGTAGAGCTCCTGAGTTAATTTATAAAGATGGACAGTGAGCGTTCTGCCTGAATCGAGCAGGCTGTCTGGAACGCGCGCAACCATACCTGCGGTAAGGAAAACCGGGGCTGATTCGCCAATCACACGACCGACGCTCAAAATAATAGAGGTAACAATGCCTGGCATTGCACTGGGAAGTATCAGCTTCCAAATGGTGTAAATCTTTGATGAACCCAATGCGTACGAGCCTTCGCGATACGTGTTTGGGACCGCAATCAAGGCTTCCTCTGTGGTTCGGATAATCACAGGAAGAATCAAAATACTCAGCGTCAACGCACCCGATAGAATCGAGAAGCCTAACCCCAGTACTGCGACAAAGAAGGTCATACCGAATAAACCAAAGATAATCGAAGGGATGCCCGCCAGTGATTCCGTACAAAAGCGAATGACCTTCACGAGCTTACTGCCCACTTTCGCGTATTCGGTCAGATAAATCGCCGTCATGATGCCGATTGGTGCAGCGATGGAAATCGACGCAAGCACCATGTAAATGGTCGATACGATCATCGGCCAAATACCCGATTCTTCCCCTATACGGGTGTAGTTGCTGGTGATAAATGACCAGTTCACATACTGCAAACCGTTACTCAAGATGTACCAGATAATCCAGAACAGGAAGCCAACGGTCATGGCGGCCGCTGTCCATACAATGGCAAGCGCGGCTTTGTCTTTTAGGTGGCGAGTACGTGCATTTTGTTTACTGACGTTTTGTAAAATAGACATCGTCATTACCTCGCTTTTTCGCGATTAAGATAAAGCAGTGAAGCGTTTAAAATCATGATGAAAATAAGCAGCACGATACCTGTCGCGTAGAGTGCACTGGCGTGAACCCCTGACGCGTAGGACATTTCTAGGGCAATGTTTGCTGTGAGCGTTCGCGCTGAATCCAGAATGCCTTCTGGCGTGGCGGGTGCGTTTCCCATCACCATGATGATGGCCATGGTTTCACCCAGTGCACGTGCGATACCCAGAATGACACCTGTCATGATCCCTGAGCGCGCGGCGGGTATGAGCAACTTAAATGTGGTGAACATTGGTGATGCGCCCAGCGCCAGAGAACCTTCTTTGTAGATTTTCGGCACCGCGCGTAACGATGTTTCAGACACGGCAATAACCGTTGGTAGGATCATGATGGCAAGTACCACGATGCCCGCTAGCAAGGTGTTGCCGGCAGGCACGTTAAACACGTCCTGAATCAAGGGCACGATGATCACAAGGCCAAAAAAGCCATAAACGACGGAAGGAATACCAGCCAGCAGTTCCACCGCGGGGCGGATAATGTTTGCAAGCCACTTTGGGGCGATTTCAGCAATAAAAACGGCAGTTAACACCGCAATTGGCACACCCAGCGCGACAGCACCAAGCGTAGACGCCAGTGAGGCCACAATCATTGGGGAAATGCCGTAAAGGGCAGGTGGTAGCCACTCAGTTCCGGTGACGATGCTTGTGATGCCCGCTTCTTGAATCGCAGGGATGCCTTCAAGAAAAATAAAGTAGCCAATGGTGGCGAGTGAAAGCACGCCAATGATAGCTGCTGTTAGGAATAAAGAACGAAAGATGGCTTCTCGCCAATCTCGGCCTTTACGGCGACCGAGCTTGCTGGTGTAGTGCTTAGGTGCTTGTTCGGCTGCGATGGTCATGGAAACTCCAGATGTCATGTACTGACAGTGTGGATTTAAAGTAAAGCGGTCTGACGAAAGGTGTCAGGCCAAGGTATCTCGGTTTACTGCGCTGACACGTAGCCTTCGTTCATCACGATTTTTTGACCGTCAGCAGAAACAACCCAATCAAGGAACTTTTCAGCGGCAGGTGAAGGTTTGCCTTCTTTGCTTAGAACAAGGAATGGGCGTGCGACAGGGTACTCACCTGACGCAACGTTTTGCTCTGTCGGCGTCACGCCGCCGATTTTGATGGCTTTCAGTGATTCGTCGATTGAACCTAAAGAGATGTAGCCAATAGCAAAGGGGTTATTAGCAACGATGGTTTTCACAACACCATTACCGTTGCCAACTTGTGCGCGTTGAGAAATCGCTGACACTGTCATGCCATTCACTTTTCGCTTTAGGTTCATGATGTCTTCGAATGCACCTCGCGTACCAGACGCTGTGTCACGTGTGACAACAACGACGGGTTTGTTTTCGCCGCCAACTTCAGACCAGTTTTTCACTTCGCCGCGGTAAATCTTGGCAATCTGTTCGATGGAAAGGTCGCTAAGCGTGTTGTTGTTGTTGATGACGACGGCAATGCCGTCACGTGCAATCACGGTTTCTTTTAGCGAAGGTTCTTTTTCTGAGTCTTTCAAATCACGTGAAGACATGCCAAACATCGAGGTGCCGTTCTTCGCTGCTTTTACGCCAGCGGAAGATCCTGTGCCTTGTACTTCGATGAAGCTGCTGTTGTTTTGTGCTTGGTACGTTTCAGCCAGAATCTCCATTACTTCTGTCACAGACGTTGATCCTGAAACCGTGATGGTTTCTTGCGCTGAAGCGGAGTTGGCAACCAATGCGCCTGCCATGCACAGAGCGGTGAAAACGTTTGATTTCATTATAACTATCCTTAAAAAATGCCTTTCTTTGAAAGCGTTATTTGACTCAACGAGGGCAACTTTAGGAGATTTATGTGACATTCATGTTTCACTAATTTGAAGCATTAATGACGAGACAAAGACGCATAAAAGTCATTTATGTTTCATCTATGAGTCATCGGGATTGGTGATAAATCTGGCGTAAAATGGCCAATTTGGTGTGAAAAACGAAACAAGCAGGTGGAACAAATTGGGTTAGTTTTGGCTCGCAACGCGCGCATTGGTGAGGTTCGCTTGTTGAAGCCACTCATCGGTTTGAGCCAGTGTCATGGGGCGACCGTACCAGTAGCCTTGCAGTTTGTCGCAACCAATGGAAATGAGGTACTGCCCCAGCGCTTCGGTTTCAACGCCTTCCGCAACCACTCGACATTCAAGGCTGTGCGCCAAGTAAATGGTCGATCTGACGATGGCCTCGTGGTTGCTGCTGTATAACAAGTCTGTCACGAAACTGCGGTCGATTTTAATTTCATCAATCGGCATGCTGCTCAAAATCGAGAGGGAAGAAAAACCCGTGCCGAAGTCATCGATGCTCAAATACACGCCCAGTTTTTTGATTTTATCTAATACAGCCTGCGCTTTACATGGGTTCTGCATCATGCTGGTTTCTGTGATTTCAAGCGTGAGTTGCGCGGGGTTAATAGGGTGTTTCTTCATGAGGCTGCTCAGAAACACTTCCAGCGTATCATCTTCAATGTCTTTCACTGACAGATTGACCTGAACCTGCGGGGTGATGCCTTGTCTGCGCCACGCTGCGAGTTGTGCGACCGTGGTTTCAAGCACCCAATGCGTGATTTTCTTGATGGCATTGGTCTGTTCTGCGATTGGAATGAACTCATCTGGGCGTACTGAATAACCATCACCCATCGGCCAACGTATCAGCACTTCCAACGTCATTTGGTTTTGGTTGTTCACGTTGATCACAGGCTGAAAATACAGCTCAAAGTCCATGGTAGACACTGCCGTGTGAAGCATCGACGCCAGTTCAGTCTTGTCATAAAAGTGGGATGACGCCGACGGCTCATAAATGGTGTAGGGGGCTTGGATGCGTTTGGCACTGCACATGGCGATTTCAGATCGCTTCAATACATCTTCAGCGCTGCTGCCGTGCTCGGGGAACAGAGCGACACCTGCTGTACTAGTCACGTTGACGTCATGTTCGTTGATCGTCAATGGGTGATCTAAATAAGATTGAATGCTCTCTATATATGTTGGGATATTGCTGTCTTGCGGATCGTTGATGATCAGCGTGAAGCGGTTGCCACTTGAGCGCGCAAGAAAAATGTCTGCATCAATGAACTCTTTAAGCCGTTCTGAAAACTGCGCGAGGAGTACGTCGCCTTTTTGATGGCTAAACACTTCGTTGATGTTGTTGAAATTATTAATGTCAAAAGTGACGAGTGCGAAACTCTGTTCGCAAAGATTAAATTCATTCACCTGCTGGCTGATCGTACGAAGCAAGAATCGACGGTTAGGCAACCCTGTGAGCGGGTCGTGAGATTCATTGTGGTGCTGCTGAAATTCAGCAAAGGCTATGCGCTCCATGGATTGAGATATCACACCGAAGATCATCACACAGAATATGCCGCCGCCGAAGAAAATCGTGGAGACAATGAATTCAATAAGCGTCGTTGTGGGCTTCATGGACAGGAATGCAGCAAAAGTTAAATAACCCAGCACAAAGCCGAGCATGACGGGAATGAAACTAAAGGTAGATGGGCGCTTGTCTCGTTGGTAGAGAGCAATCGAAGAGCGCAATGCCGACACAAGGGCAAGCATGCCTAGTATCACAAGGATGATAGAGATTGTTTTTATCATCGTTATCGATAGCTGCCCGTAAACTAAAAGAAAAATACGCAGCGATGGTATGAATACATGCACTGCGACCTTCTTAAATGTAGTTTACTTTTTATGAGCATGTATGCATTGCTAGAAAGCAATTATATGTATGTCAGGAATTACAGACAGGGCAGTTTGCATTTCTAGGGAGAGTAAAACTGCGCCATGAACTGTCCATAGCATCGAACATCATAAGCTTGCCAGATGGGGGCGAACTGAAGCGAGAAATCACCTTAATCGCTTCGAGTGCTTGTGACGCGCCAATGATCCCAACCACTGGCGACAAAATGCCAGCTTCTACACAACTGAGAGCTTGTGCGCCAAACATGGCACTCAAACATTCATAACATGGCTCATCGTCACCGTACGTAAACACCGCGACTTGTCCTTCTAAGCGAATCGCCGCACCGCTGATCAACGGGGTTTTGTGCGCATAGCAAAGTCGGTTGAGTTGATTACGTGTTTCCACATTGTCGCTGCAATCCATCACGAGCGAATGCTTGGCGATGAGTGCCGAGAGGGCTTCATCATCGAGGCGCTCAGCATAGGTATGGATCACCGCATGGGGATTAAGCTGACGCAGCGCATTGGCCGCTGAATCAACTTTAAGCTCGCCAATCGTGGTGTCGCTATGAAGCACTTGGCGTTGAAGGTTAGAGAGTTCAACCCGATCATCATCAATTAGTGTCATTTCGCCAACGCCTGCAGCTGCAAGGTATTGGCTTGCTGCGCAGCCAAGGCCGCCCGCCCCCAATATCAAGATGCTGGCTTGCTTCAATGCTTCCTGACCGTCGAAATCAAACTGTCTAAGAATGATCTGACGGTTGTATCTGAGTTCTTCTTCAGGCGAAAGAATATCCACAGGGGTCCTTTAATTTAACACGGCGTTGAACGGTTCAATGGTGACATTTTCGTTGATATCGATGTGGCCTCTATCTTGTTCCAAAATGGCAAAACAGTTGGCTTGAGACAATGAACTGAATGCGCCAGAACCTTGGTTGCCAGTGGTGGAAACCCAAAGCTGACCTTCAGCATCAACATGATAGACCGCGCGCTGGTAATCCGTACGACCGGGTGATTTCTTGAAACGGGTTGCGGCTTTCGCTTTTAGCGCAATCGTAGGTTGCCATTGTGTATGACCGCCGAGTTTCGCCAACAAAGGCTGAACCATCACGTGCAGTGTTACCAAAACTGACACTGGGTTGCCCGGCAGACCACAGAAAAGCGCGTCTTTCACGGTACCGAAAGCAAAGGGCTTACCTGGCTTAATGGCGATTTTCCAAAAACCGACATCGCCTTCTTGATCAAGAATATCTTTGGTGTAATCCGCCTCACCTACGCTTACGCCGCCCGATGTCACGATGACGTCTGAGGCGTCTGCTGCTTTCAGGAAAGCGTCACGTAGCTGTTCAGGACAATCAGGGATGACACCCATATCAATCGCGTCGCAGCTCATTTTATCGAGCATGGCGCGAATGGTGTAACGGTTACTGTCGTAGATTTCGCCTTTACCCAAAGGCTCGCCAACTTGACGCAGTTCGTCGCCCGTGGAGAAGAACGCCACTTTAGGTCTACGGATCACGGTGACGTTCGCGATGCCAAGCGTTGCCAGCATTGGTACTTCACGTGGTGTTAGCAGCGTGCCTTTTGGAATAACGACAGCGCCTTGCTTAACGTCGTCACCGATTGGGCGAATATTCTGTTGAACGGCCGCGGACGAAGTGAAGGTAATCTGATCACCGTCGACGTCTGTTTGCTCTTGCATGATCACGGCATCTGCACCTTCTGGTACTTCTGCGCCGGTCATGATGCGAATGCAGGTGCCTTCAGGCCATTCGCCTTCGAAAGGAATACCCGCGAAAGATTTGCCTGCCAGGGTAAGGGTGCGAGATTTTTCTAAATCTGCGCAGCGCAGGGCATAGCCATCCATTGCTGAGTTAGCAAAAGGCGGCACGTTAATCGGGGAGCAAATGTCTTCGGCGGTTATGCGGTTTTGCGCGTCCATTAAGTACACAACATCGGTTTGTGTAATTGGTGTAGTGTTTTCAAGCAAGGTAGAAATCGCAGTGGAAACTGGCATCAAACCCGGTGTATCGCAGCAACCCATAAATAGACTCTCGGTGGTTTTGAGCAAATCATGCTCAAGACGTAGAAGAAAGCGGTCATTATCGCAAACTTTGTTCGCTCAAACTAATGTCCATACGCAAATCGAGGTGTAATTTTATTACTATTAACGTTATGCTTCAAAAATCTGACACAAATTGATCCTTGTCCTTAAAAGACGAGTATTTAATTAGATATCAACATTGTAACGACCCGAGGATTTTCTATGACAGCATTGAGCGATTCTGCAATTAGAGTGCGTGAAGCACTTATTGCACGGGGCATTGAGACACCAATGAAGCCGGGATCTTCGATGACCGCGACAGAAAAAAAAGAAAAAATCGAATACCACATGCGGGAAATTCTATCTGTTATCGATCTTGACCTGACAGACGACAGTCTAGTCGAAACGCCTGCTAGAATTGCCAAAATGTATGTGGATGAGGTGTTTTCAGGCTTAGACTACTCGAACTTCCCGAAAATCACAGTTATTGATAACAAAATGGGCTGTGATGAGATGGTGAGAGTGAAAGACATCACCCTTACCAGCACATGTGAACACCATTTGGTCACCATTGATGGTTCTTGCACCGTGGCTTACTTGCCGAAGGACAAAATCATCGGTTTGTCGAAGATCAACCGCATTGTTCGCTTCTTCTCGCAACGCCCTCAAGTACAGGAACGTTTAACACGACAAGTGCTTGTGGCGCTTCAGACATTGCTCGAAACGGACAACGTAGCGGTCCACGTGAATGCCATACACTATTGTGTGAAATCACGCGGTGTGATGGACGCAACCAGTGAAACGACCACCACAGCGCTAGGCGGGGTGTTCAAAATAAATCCTGCCACACGCGCAGAATTCCTGCACGGCATAGGCTTATAATGAGCCTTTGATTCATTACACGGTTTAGAAACAAGAAAAGCGCCAATCGGCGCTTTTTTTATATCTGCTAGCAGGGAAGTAATCTGTTGATTACTTCAGTACTGCTGCAATGGCTTTACACAATGGGCCCATGTTTGAGCGCATCATGCCAGCAACGCTGATACGGCCAGAGCCTACGATGTAAACGCCGAACTCGTCTTTCAGGCGAGCAACTTGTTCTTTGTTCAGACCAGAGAAAGAGAACATGCCGTTCTGGCGTTGAATAAAGCTGAAGTCGCCTTCCACGCCTTCTTCTTTCAAGGTCGCAACAAACAGTTCGCGCATCTCTTGAATGCGTATACGCATATCCGCGACTTCTTGTTCCCATTCTGCACGTAATTCTGCGTTATCAAGGATCAAGGTAACGACTGCCGCACCGTGAGCGGGTGGGTTAGAGTAGATAACGCGCGCAATGCTCTTCACTTGGCTGAATACTGTTGCCGTTTCTTGCGCTGTTTTACCAACAAGGGTAAATGCACCGACGCGCTCATTGTAAAGGCCAAAGTTTTTAGAGAACGAGCTTGCGACAAGCAGCTCTTCACAGGTGTCAGCGAAAATGCGCAGGCCTGCTGCATCTTCTTCAACACCAGAAGCAAAACCTTGGTAAGCGAAGTCGAACATTGGAAGCAAGTTCTTCTCGTTACACAGTGCCGCGAGTTGTTGCCATTGCGCGGTGTCTGGGTCGATACCAGTAGGGTTATGACAGCAACCGTGCAGAAGAACGACGTCACCAGCGCTTGCGGTTTCAAGGTCTGCCAGCATCGCAGCAAAATCCATGTCTTTGGTTTCAGCGTTGTAGTAGCCGTAAGATGCCACTTCCAAATCTGCTGCTGCGAATACACCGTTGTGGTTTGCCCACGTTGGGTTGCTCACCCATACTTTTACGTCGCCAAGCTGACGTTTGATGAATTCTGCTGCAACACGCAGGGCACCTGTGCCACCTGGCGCTTGTGCGGTTTGAGCGCGCTTGTCTGCAATGATGGTTGCATCATTGCCGAAGAGTAATTTCTGAACGGCCAAACCGTACTCTGGTGTACCTGGAATGCTGAGGTAGGACTTGGTGGTTTCTTTTTCAAGAAGGATGGCTTCTGCTTTTTTAACAGTCGCTAAAACAGGGGTGTTACCAGATTCGTCCTTGTAGATACCTACACCTAGGTTGATTTTCTCAGCACGGGCATCGGCTTTGAATTCTTCAGTAAGACCTAGAATAGGGTCAGCGGGAGCTGCGGCAATTTTTTCAAACATTTCTTCATCCATGGCGTTAGTAAAGGAAACTGCCTTTGTTTATACCATTTTGATCCGTTGTAATAAAACCGAAATTTTCTGAAATTTTATTGTTCTTTGTATCGTGATATTTGCGCGATCATCCACACAATTATTTGTTGTCATCGAAATCATATTCTTGTCAGACTTGGAAGCATATCTCGCAGAAAGTCTGGTGGGTGCTGGGGCAATGGGAAAAGAAACAGATTTCACTCAATAAATCAGGGATTCGTAAACCGAGAATGCGTGTTTGTGAAATGAAAAGGGAGAACAGTAGGGGCGTTTGAGGAAAAATTACAAAAAAAGACCGCTAAACAGCGGTCTTTTGAAATGGCTACTGAACGCGTTTGTTCAATAACTTAGAAGTTTGCACTGCGTGGCGTACGTGGGAATGGGATCACGTCGCGTACGTTGCCCATGCCTGTTACGTAAGACACAAGACGCTCGAAGCCTAGACCGAAACCAGCGTGCGGTACGGTGCCGTAACGGCGTAGATCGCGGTACCAGCTCATGTGCTCTGGGTCAATGTTCATTGCGCGCATACGTGCATCTAGAACGTCTAGGCGCTCTTCACGTTGTGCACCACCAATGATCTCACCAATGCCAGGTGCAAGTACGTCCATTGCCGCTACTGTCTTACCGTCTTCATTTAGGCGCATGTAGAACGCTTTGATGTCTTTCGGGTAGTTTTTCACGATAACAGGTGCTTGGAAGTGTTTCTCAGCAAGGAAACGCTCGTGCTCAGATGCCAAGTCGATACCCCATTCAACTGGGTTCTCAAACGTTTGGCCAGACTGAAGCAGGATGTCGATTGCGTCAGTGTAATCCACTTGCGCAAAATCAGAATCAACGAACTTCTCTAGACGCGTGATTGCTTCTTTATCGATACGTTGAGCAAAGAACTCAAGGTCATCACGGCGCTCTTCAAGTACGGCTTTGAACACATACTTCAGCATGTCTTCTGCCAGTTTCGCAACGTCGTTCAAGTCAGCAAACGCGACTTCTGGCTCAACCATCCAGAACTCAGCGAGGTGGCGGCTTGTGTTTGAGTTTTCAGCACGGAACGTTGGGCCGAAGGTGTAAACCTTGCTCAGCGCACATGCATACGCTTCAGCGTTCAACTGGCCTGATACGGTTAGGAAGGTTTCTTTACCGAAGAAATCTTCGTTGAAATCAACGTTACCTTCCTCAGTGCGAGGAAGGTTTTCCATGTCTAGCGTAGAAACGCGGAACATTTCACCTGCACCTTCTGCATCAGAAGCGGTGATCAACGGTGCAGATACCCAGAAGTAACCTTGCTCGTGATAGAAACGGTGAATCGCTTGAGACAAGCAGTTACGTACACGAGCAACAGCGCCGATCACGTTAGTACGTGGACGTAGGTGAGCAACTTCGCGTAAGTACTCAATAGAGTGGCGTGTTTTCGCCATTGGGTACGTGTCTGCATCTTCAACCCAACCAACAACTTTCACGTTTGTTGCTTGTAGTTCGAACGCTTGGCCTTGGCCTGGGCTTTCTACTACTTTGCCAGTGACTTCAACTGAGCAACCAGTGGTTAGACGGAGTACTTCTTCCTGGTAATTATTCAGCTCATTAGGAACAACCGCCTGAATAGGGTCAAAACAAGAGCCGTCATAAATGGCAAGGAAAGAAATACCGGCTTTTGAATCACGACGGGTACGGATCCAACCACGGACAGTGACTTCTGAGTCTACTTCCGTTTTGCCGTGCAGGACGTCTGCTACAGGCATATAGTTCATAATTTGCATCTAACTCCGTTGAAGATGGCTCGATGATGATGTTCACCGAGCAGAGACAATTCGCATTTGAACCAGCAAGTTTACCTGTATCCAGATAACCTTCAAGCGTTGTTATAAGATGCGAGTCTAATTTGATTGATCCTTTATCAAATCAGCGTCAAAAGCTGCTCAAGGTTTAACCGTCTGACGTTAGTTTCCAAAAATTTGACGTGTTTCGCCTTCATTACCAGACAGGTTGTCAGGGAAATCGACGAGGTCTGTTTGCGATTGGGTTTGAGGTTCTCATCAATATTGAGTAGCATCGCGGCGCATTAAAAATTTGATTGATGTATTTATGCTCACTAGTGAGCGAGATGCTGTCCATCCTAGTAACGCGCTATATACAGGAACGCAC
>JBELME010000129.1:0-11222 GCA_042096095.1 Enterovibrio sp. | reverse complement strand
GAGAATGTCCAAGGGATGTGTTCAGTGGTAGGAGGTGCCTTTGGCATGGACATCAACATGCGAATGCCTGCGATTCCCATCAATAGTGAAAGCACCAAAAGCTGAATGATAGCGGGGCTGCGTTCTCCTACCGTTGCACCCCAATAGGCTCCTAAGACACCTGTCAGCCCAAATTGCAAAAATAGTGGCCAATTTACCGTCTTATTCCTGACATTTTTTATTGACGATAGGAGGCTGATGGTACCAACAATGATGAGCCCGCTCGCGATGGCTGATTTTTCTTCAATGCCCAGACCGTGAATAAGGACGGGGATCGTGATGATGGCCCCCCCCCCGAACCGAGCAGACCTAAACTCAGTCCAATGATCAATGCACCTAAGACAAGTATCATGTTGTTTTCCTAACAACCTGTTTTTGTGTAGAAACATTAACGACAGGATGTAATGGGAACAACGGAGGTTTACTTTACGAGGGCGATACAATTCCTATCTCGTTAGGGGGTGTTGACCGTTAGAAAGGCCGAGGTGGTGGGCAACGCAGATGCTGATGGCCGGCTGCACTGCATGTGGCATTTGATCTTGTTGGAGTCAACGCGCGTGATTTCAGCAAAGAAAAAGGCACGGCGTTGTATGCGAGAGTGCATATCAATCACTGTGCCTTGCTAACGTTTGGATTGATTGTCAGATGTTATTAAAGCTCTGCGACAGCGGCCTTCATTCTTTTTAGGGCTTCATCCAGCGTTCTTCTTGTACAACCAAAGTTCAGGCGCACAAACCTGCGATTGCCAAAATCTAAACCCGGTGATAAGCCAACGCCCGCCGCTTCAAAGAAACGATGAGGGTTATCAACGGGTAAACCGCTGCAATCAATCCATGCCAAATAGGTGGCTTGGATGTGCTCGAGTTTCAGGCCTGGAATCGCATTGATTTCGGTCATGAGCAGATCGCGATGGCTGGCGAGGTACTTGAGCTGTGCTTGCAGCCATGGCTCTCCATGCTCATAAGCCGCTTCTGCTGCGGTGAAGGCCAGCACATTCACGCCCGGCACAATGCCGCGTTTCACTTTGTTAAAGCGTTTGCGAATGTCCGCATTCGGGATAATGGCAATGGATGCACCTAACCCTGCAATATTGAAGGTTTTGCTCGGTGCCATGAGTGTAATGCTTCGCTGAGCTGCGCTTTTATTTAAACTGGCGAAAGGGATGTGGGTGAGCGAATCATCAAGGAGCAGGTCGCAATGAATTTCATCGGAACACACGAACAAGTCGTGTTTTTCTGCGAAAGCCAGTGTTGCTTCTAATTCCTCACGACGGTAAACCGTGCCACCCGGGTTGAGTGGGTTACACATCTGGAATAAGCCACCCTTGCCGGTTAACTGTGTTTCTGCTGCATCCAAATCCGGCAACCAACGGCCTTCATTCAATACGACAGGGGCTTTGACTAATGGCCTTTCTGCAAACTTAGCCGATGAGATAAAAGGTGGATAAATAGGACTTGGGCTGATGATGGTTTGTCCATCGTCAGTCAGCGCTCTCGCGGCAAGGTTTAAACCACAGACTAACCCTGGTAAATACACCACCCATTCCGGCTCAACCTGCCAGTGATACTTCTCCGCCAAACGTTCAATGAAGAGCGCGGTCAGCTTTTCTGACGAGTGTGTATAGCCAAAAACGCCATGAGATACGCGCTGGTGAAGGGCGTCAATCACTTCGGGTGGCGATTGAAAATCACTGTCTGCAACCCACATCGGTAAGACGTCTTGCCCTTTGTATTTATCCCATTTGTCGCTGTCTGTGCGAGTGCGATCGAGCTCTAAGTCGAAATTGAAGGTGGTTTGGCGTGTTGTCATTGGCTCATCCTGCGGGTTAGCAATCAAATCAGCTTACTGAATTCATTGTCGCAAGGTAATCAAAACCCGTGTATTTCTTGAAATGGAGCCGAATAAAAGAGCCGATTACAAAATAGGAGGACAAGGTGACAAGGTGACAAGGTGGCAAGGGGTAGAAAGGAACACCTTGCTAAAACGGACAATGCGCTTCTGTTCGAGGCGCATTGTTTGGAGAGGTTTATCTGCAGCGCGGATTGCGCGGTGACGTTACCATTAGGTCACAGTGATCATACGCATGGTGTTGGTTGTGCCGACATAGCCAATGATGTCGCCTTGCGTGAAGATCACCACATCCCACGGCTTCAAATAGCCCATTTCTTTCAGCATCTTGATCGCTTTGTGTGCAACCTCAGGGCCTGCGCCAGTGTCGCTTTCAAAATACACGGGCGTTACACCACGGTAGAGCGCCGCACGGCTGAGTGTCGATTCGTGTTGGGAAAGGGCGAAAATGGGTTTGCCCGAACTGATACGCGACATCATCAGTGCTGTCTTGCCTGATTCTGTCAGCGAGACCATGGCTTTGACTTTTGGCATGTGGTTTGCCGCGTACATGCTTGCCATGGATACCGTTTCTTCAATCAGCTCAAACTCTTTGTTTAATCGGTGGTTCGAGACGTTGATGGACGGCATTTTTTCTGCGCCCACACACACTTCTGCCATGGCTTTCACGGTTTCCAGTGGGTAGTCACCCGCAGCGGTTTCTGCTGAAAGCATCACGGCATCTGTGCCATCGAGCACGGCGTTTGCAACGTCCATGACTTCCGCACGGGTTGGCATGGGCGCTTTGATCATGGATTCCATCATTTGTGTGGCGGTGATAACACAGCGGTTGAGAGCACGTGCGCGTCGAATGAGTTTTTTCTGCACACCTACCAATTCCGGGTCACCAATTTCTACCCCGAGATCCCCGCGCGCCACCATGACGCAGTCCGACGCCTCGATGATGTCGTCAATGTTTTCGTCAGTCGAGACGGTTTCTGCGCGTTCTACTTTGGCAACAAGGCGGGTTTCTAATCCTGCATCCCTCGCCAGAGAGCGCGCCAAGCGCATGTCGTCACCATTACGCGGGAAAGAAATCGCCAAATAATCCACACCGATTTTAGCGGCGGTGAGGATGTCTTGTTTGTCTTTATCTGTCAGTGCTGGTGCGGACAAGCCGCCGCCTTTTTTGTTGATCCCTTTGTTGTTCGAAAGCGGGCCACCTACGGTCACTTCGGTATGTACACAGGTACCTTTAACAGAAATCACTTTGAGTTGAACGCGGCCATCATCAAGCAACAGGATGTCACCATTCGACACATCTTTTGGCAATTCTTTGTAATCCAGCCCCACACGTTCTTGATCGCCTTTGCCCATAGGAAGGTCGCTGTCGAGGATGAACTTGTCGCCGACTGCCAAGGTGATCTTGCCGTTTTCAAACGTCGAGACACGAATTTTAGGGCCTTGAAGATCGCCCAATATACCAATGTGTTGCCCCAGCTTGGCCGCAATCGTTCTCACTTTTTGCGCGCGTGCTACGTGGTCTTCGGCGCTGCCGTGAGAGAAATTCATTCGGACGACGTTAGCGCCTGCAGCGATGATTTGCTCAAGCATGTCGTCTTTATCTGTCGCTGGGCCAAGAGTGGTAACAATTTTAGTTCGACGCATTGGTTCAGTCATGAATATCTCCAAAGTGAATGCTTAGTTCAAAAAAGCAACAGCATCTCGTACTGCCAAAGTGAATTCCCTATTTGTTAATAAAGTGTAGCCGAGGAGGGTCGTGCGCGGAAAAAAGAGAGAAAAAAGGCAGACTTAGTGTCTGCCTTTATGCGGTTAGGTCAGTGACTCTTTGTTAAATCGCGAGTCCTTGATGGCGTCTTTCACGCGTTTTAGGTTCTCTCGGAACCCAGGGCCTCGTCGCAAAGTAAAGCCTGTGGCCAACACGTCAATCACGGTCATTTGCACCACGCGGCTTGCCATTGGCATATAGATGTCAGTGTCTTCTGGTACATCGAGTGTGATGGTCAGTGAGCACACTTTATCCAGCGGAGAGCCTTTTTCGGTGACACCAATAACGGTTGCGCCGTTTTCTCTTGCAAGGGTTGCGACATCGACGAGTGATTTGGTGCGGCCTGTGTGAGAGATAACCACCACAACATCGCCGTCTGAGCAGTTAATGCAGCTCATGCGTTGCATCACGATGTCATTGAAACAAACGATAGGAATGTTGAAGCGGAAGAATTTGTTTTGCGCATCGTGCGCGACGGATGCTGACGCACCAAGACCAAAGAAGGAAATCTTCTTGGCTTGTGTCAGTAGGTCAACGGCACGGTTAATTTGGTGTGGGTCGATGCTGTTTTTAGCCACATCAAGACACGCCATGGTGGATTCAAAAATCTTGGCGGTGTAGGCGTCAGCGCTGTCGTGTTCTTCAACATTACGGTTTACGTAAGGTGTACCATTCGCAAGGCTCTGCGCAAGGTGAAGTTTAAAGTCAGGAAAACCCTTGGTGTCTAAACGACGGCAAAAACGGTTAACAGTAGGTTCACTCACATCGGCCAATTTGGCTAAGGTAGCAATGCTTGAATGAATCGCTGTTTGTGGCGACGCAATGATCACCTCAGCGACTTTTCTTTCTGATTTGCTGAAATTTTCAATATTTTTTTGTATTTTTTCTAAGGTATTCATCCAGATTACCGCTTTGCGTCCGCTGTATAATTTATCGGCATGGGTGTGTGTGTTACTGAAAAACGCCACTACCGACTTGAAGTTTAGGATAAAAATAATCCTCAATAATGTTATCGATAAGTCTAACGTTTGGTGGTTAGTAAGAACATTTTATTGGGGTTTTGACATTAAAAACTTTGTATTCATTCACGCTTTCAGTTGTTTTATTACACAAGTTCGGAGTTTTTTTTCATCAAAAATTAAACTTTTGCCGTCATGTAGCACGTATTCTGTGCTTTTTCCTGATTAATGAAATTGGATTACAGAGAACTTTCGATGCAGAAACCATATAAAACAGTGTCCGTATGTGGATGCGGCTGGCTAGGATTGCCGTTGGCCGAATCTCTGGTTCAATCGGGCTATCAGGTCTTTGGCACGAAGCGCGTTCAAGCTGATGTCGATGCGCTCAATATAAAAGGGATCCAAGGCGTATGTTTCGATGTGTACGCACCGACCGCTTCCTCGAATACTGATGCGCTGTTTGGCGCTGACGTGCTCGTTGTAAATATCCCACCGGGAAGGCGCAACTTTGAGCGCGAGCGCTTTACTAACGCGATGAAATCTTTGGTAGATACCGCGAAACAGCAAGGCGTGAAACAGCTCATTATTGTAAGTACCACCTCTGTCTATGGGGAAGTCACCGGTAACGTAACAGAAGAGACGGTTTGCCAGCCAAACACAGAATCTGGCAAGGCGCATCGAGCGATTGAAGACCACGTATTAAAGACGTTTCCTGAAACGGGCGTTGTGTTGCGATTTTCCGGGCTCATTGGCGCAGAGAGACACCCTGCGAAGCACCTAGCGGGTAGAGAGGGGATCACCAACGGCAATGACCCTGTGAATTTGATTCATCGTGATGACTGTATTCAAGCCATTTCTCTTATTATCAGTCAACAAATTGGTGGCGGGGAGGTGTTGCACCTCAGTGCGAGTGCCCACCCAACGCGAGCAGAGTTTTATTCATGGGCGGCAGAGGAGATGGGGTTGCCATTACCGACATTTGAACTGACCGGTGGCGAAGGGAAATGTATTGTTGCCAAAGGCACACTCGATAAGCTGAAGATGACATTGAAGTATCCGTCGCCCTTTGACATGCCGTTACCTGTTGTAAATACGGATTAAGCGATTGCCGATGAACCGGAAGCAATTGGCCTGATGGTAGATGAACTCTGTGCATATACGGCAGGCAAAAAAAGCCCGCTTCATAGAAGCGGGCAACATAAATGTTTTGGAACTAGGAGTAAGAAAAAGCAGCAGCATTTAGCGATAAGTCAGAAATCATGTTTGGCGGCCAGCTACACATTTTAAGGCACTTATTTGCTATCTACGTATACTCTGACGTCCCACATTTTGTTTAGTTCAAATTAAATTCACTTTTTTTCAAATTTCTGGTTTTTTACCTCCCTCCGCTTTTCTATTCCTCATCGACATGCATGTTCTGAATGCGTGTCTCGTGTTGAAGCCTTGAGCGCCTGATGCGAAGTCCCGTTAGTAGAAGGAGACATCGTGGCGAGTGACAATAAGGGCGAAAAGTGAACGCGACAGAGAAAGAGGGCACAGAAAGGTAGGGTCACAGAAGATGAAGTAAAACTGTTTTAGAACCAGCAAGATGAAAAAAAGCCCGTACGCAAATTGGCGTTACGGGCTTCAGAAGATAAAAACTTCTTAAGAAAAAGCAGTGGCATTATATGTGACCCGTCACTGTTGGATTTGTTCCCGCTTCTCCCGATTTTTTTCTCAAAAATGAGTATTTCCTTTTTCTTTCTAAGTAAAAATCCATAAATAACAGAAAGATAAATTTTGTGACTTTTTTTTGAATTTGATTGCGGTCACGCCTCTAATTGTTTTTGGCTTGTTATTAATGCTAACGAGATGTAAAGTTAAACGGGTGTTTAATACAGGTGAATGAAAATGGCAGGGAAAGGCGAAACTAAGGGTAAAATCCTTGATGCGGCAGAACAGCTTTTTGCTGAACATGGCTTTAAAGACACCTCGCTGCGCACCATCACGAGTAAAGCAGGTGTGAATTTGGCGTCTGTGAACTATCACTTCGGTGACAAAAAGTCGTTGGTTCGCGCCGTACTCGAAAGATATTTAGAACAGTTCATGCCTCAGATCGAAAATGAACTGAAAGCACTCCTCGTAAAAGACGATGTCTCTATGGAAGATGTCTTCGCTTGCACCAAAAAACCACTTCTTGAGCTTGATAAGTTTCGCCGTCATGGCGCGTCTGTGTTTATGCAACTTATCGGCAGAGGTTATACCGACGTGCAAGGTCACTTGAGATGGTTTATCACCACCCGATATAGCGGCGTACTCTCTCTATTTACTCAAGCTGTCTCGAAAGCAAACCCTTCACTTAAACCAGAACACATTTTCTGGCGTTTACACTTCACGCTAGGCGCGGCAATTTTCACCATGGCGTCGAATGTGGCGCTGAGTGAAATTGCGGAGAACGATTTTGGTCATACGGTCTCGATAGAGGAAATTCTAGACCGATTGATCCCTTACCTTGCTGCAGGTGTAGATGCTTCTGTAAGCAAAGAATTAATGCTGGTGCCGAGTGATTCATCACTGAGCGCGAGCTAAAGAATAATAAGAAAGTAAATTAACGTCTTACGAAACAAAAGGATCTGAATCATGAGCTCTCAACCATCACTAAGAAGACGCTACCTCAGCGATCCGGCGTTTAAGTTTTTCAAAAAAGTCCTACCTCCACTTTCCGAAACAGAGCGTGAAGCCATGGAAGCGGGGAGCGTTTGGTGGGATGGAGAACTGTTTGCAGGTAACCCTGATTGGCGCACACTGCTTCAATACCCAAAACCCCGTCTTTCTGACGAAGAGCAGGCGTTTGTTGATAACCAACTCGAAACACTTCTCGAGATGCTGGATGATTTCGACATTGTTCAGCAGCGCAAAGATTTGCCGCCAGAAGTGTGGGCGTATCTGAAAAAAGAAAAGTTCTTCTCGCTGATCATCTCGAAAGAATTTGGTGGTTTGGCTTTTTCGGCGTATGCGAACTCGACGATCGTTTCTAAGATCGCGACGCGCAGTTTGAGTGCAGCCGTGACAGTGATGGTACCTAACTCGTTAGGCCCAGGGGAGCTTCTGGGTCACTATGGTACTGACGCACAGAAAAACTACTGGTTGCCTCGTCTTGCGAATGGTGAAGACGTGCCATGTTTTGCACTGACGGGTCCGGAAGCGGGTTCTGATGCAGGCTCTATCCCTGATAAGGGTGTAGTGTGCATGGGCAAATTCAACGGCGAAGACGTGTTGGGTATCCGCCTGACATGGAACAAGCGCTACATTACGCTTGCGCCGGTAGCAACGGTGCTAGGCTTGGCATTCAAGCTTGAGGATCCTGATGGCTTGATTGGTGACACTGAAAACCTCGGTATTACCTGTGCCTTGATTCCTGCGGATCATGAAGGTGTTGAAATTGGTGAACGCCATAACCCGCTAGGCTTGGCGTTCATGAATGGTCCAACGCGCGGTGAAGATGTTTTCATCCCAATGGATTGGGTCATCGGTGGTCAAGATTATGTCGGTAAAGGCTGGCGTATGCTGGTGGAGTGTCTATCAGCGGGGCGTGGTATTTCTTTGCCAGCACTTGGCACTGCTGTTGGTCATCTTGCCGCTCGCACTACGGGCGCATATTCATACGTACGTAAGCAATTCGGTATGAACATCGGTAAGTTTGAAGGTGTGGCGGAAGCACTAGGCCGCATCGGCGGGCATACCTACATGTTGGAAGCGGCCCGTACGTTGACGACCACGTCGCTCGATATGCACGAAAAGCCTGGGATCGTGACAGCGATTGCCAAATATCACATGACTGAGTTGGCGCGAACGATTCTGAATGACTCAATGGATATCCATTCGGGTCGTGCTATCCAGTTAGGGCCACTTAATTACATTGGTCACCACTACTTTGGTATGCCTGTGGCTATCACCGTAGAAGGGGCAAACATACTGACGCGTAACCTCATGATTTTCGGTCAAGGTGCAACACGTTGTCACCCGTATGTCCTCAAAGAAATGGAAGCTGCCGCGAACACTGACGAAAACAAAGGAGCGGAAGATTTTGATGCCTTGTTGGTCAAGCACATCAGTTTCGCGACGAAGAACGTGTTCAAGTCATTCGGCAATGCGTTTACGCGTTCTCGCTTTAATCAATCGCCAGTCTCTGGTGAGACCGCGGATTACTACCGCCAACTGTCACGCATGAGCCGAGCGCTTGCAGTGACTGCTGATGTATCGATGTTGACCTTAGGTGGAGAACTCAAGCGTCGTGAGATGATTTCAGCGAGATTGGGTGATGTACTGAGTAACCTTTACTTGGCATCTGCCGTGCTCAAACGTTTTGAAGATGAAGGCCGTCAGCAATCAGACCTTCCACTTGTTCATTACTCGCTCCAGCATTGTTTGAACAAATGTGCGATTGCCTTTGATGGTGCATTGAACAACTTTCCACGCAAAGGCGTTGGTTCTTCGCTGCGTGTGTTGTTATTCCCATTGGGTATGCACTTTAAAGCGCCTTCCGATGACGTTGCCGTTGAAATTGCGAACTTGCTGATGACACCTGGTGCGCACCGTGAGCGACTCACGCACCTTTGCTATGTTGGCAATAAAGAGACCGATCCGGTTGCCATCATGGAGCGTGCGTTTGAAGCCATGCAATCCATCCGTCCGATTGAAAAGAAAATGGTAATCGCGGCGAAGAATGGTCAGATTGCGAGAAAAGGCCCACTCGCTGACCGTCTAGCACAAGCCCTTGAGCAAAACGTGCTGACGGAAGACGAAATCGAGCAAGTGAAACAGGCTGACGCTTTGCGCTCGAAAGCTATCCAAGTGGATAACTTTGACCCATCTTGGTTTGCACAAACAGAGACTGCATCAGCAGGAAAAGGGAAAAAAGGTAAGGCTGCGTAATTCAAAGTCTTACTCCAAAAACGCCGCATTTGCGGCGTTTTTTGTTGCTAACACCTCCAACCACTGCCTCAAACCCACCTTTTGCAACAAAATTAAGTGCCAAAACAAGATGAAGTATTTATCCTAAGCCCAACTTTGTAAGGAAGGTTGAATATGATCATTAAACCGAAAATTCGCGGATTTATCTGTACGACGACGCATCCAAAAGGCTGTGAAGCTAACGTTAAAGAGCAAATCGAATACACCAAAGCCCAAGGTCCTATCGCAAACGCACCAAAGCGTGTGCTGGTAATTGGTTCATCAAGCGGCTACGGCATGTCATCGCGCATCGCTGCGGCGTTTGGCGGCGGTGCGGCGACCATCGGTGTTTTCTTTGAAAAACCAGGTACTGAGAAGAAGCCTGGCACAGCGGGTTGGTACAACACTGCTGCATTCGACAAATTTGCAAAAGAAGAAGGTCTCTACAGCAAAAGCTTGAACGGTGATGCTTTCTCTGATGAAGCAAAACGTAAAGCGATTGAGCTGATTAAAGAAGATTTGGGCCAAATCGATATGGTGGTTTACTCATTGGCATCACCAGTACGTAAGTTGCCGAAAACCGGTGAAGTGGTCCGTTCGTCGTTGAAGCCAATTGGTGAAACGTACACATCAACAGCGGTGGATACCAACAAAGACGAGATCATCCAAGCAAGCGTCGAGCCAGCAAGCCAAGAAGAAATCAAAGACACCATTACTGTTATGGGTGGCGAAGATTGGGAATTGTGGATGCAAGCGCTGTCTGATGCGGGTGTATTGGCCGACGGCAGCAAAACAGTGGCCTACAGCTACATCGGTACTGAACTGACGTGGCCAATCTATTGGGACGGTGCACTGGGCCGTGCGAAGATGGATCTAGATCGTGCTGCATCCGTATTGAATGACAAACTGTCTACCACAGGCGGCAGCGCAAACGTTGCAGTACTGAAAAGTGTTGTTACGCAAGCAAGCTCTGCGATTCCTGTTATGCCCCTATACATCGCAATGGTGTTTAAGAAAATGCGTGAGCAGGGTGTACACGAAGGCTGCATGGAACAAATCTACCGTATGTTCAGCCAACGCTTGTATAAAGAAGATGGCACAGCGCCAGAATTGGACGATAAGAACCGTCTGCGTTTGGATGACTGGGAACTGCGTGACGACATTCAACAACATTGTCGTGATCTTTGGCCTCAAATTACGTCAGAGAACCTGAAAGAACTGACGGATTACGTTGAGTACAAAGAAGAGTTCCTGAAATTATTCGGTTTTGGTATCGATAGCGTGGATTATGACGCTGACGTAAACCCAGAAATCGAATTCGACGTGCAAGCTATTTAAGTTTTTCCGTCTCTAAAATGAAAAAGTCAGCCCCTATGCGCTGGCTTTTTTATTTCTGAAACAACACCGCTAGATAGTTTCTTATAAAAATATCCAGTCAAAATTGCTAAAAGTTTGATCAATGTGGCTGATATTTATCATATTTGGTCGATAAAGAAGCAAACGAACAAAAACGACATAATTAATGCGTGACAGCCTCAAAAAGTTAGGTAGAATGCGGCCCATACCAACGAGGAAGACAACTTCCAAAGTGAGTATGAACCCGTCGGGGTTAGGAAACAAAGGCGCGTTGGCAGAGTGGCTATGCAGCGGATTGCAAATCCGTGGACCTCGGTTCG
>JBELME010000128.1:0-11238 GCA_042096095.1 Enterovibrio sp. | reverse complement strand
CACTCTCGCACTCTCGCACTCTCGCACTCTCGTCGCTTTTTCTTACTGCAATGTGATTCTGCGAACAGATATCGCCTTATGAGCATGAAATTATATGATTACATTGTTTGTTGGAGGGAGGCGGAATGAAAAGAGTGATTGGCCTTTGCCTTGTAACGGCATTCTTAACAGGATGCACCTCGTCATTGCCTCAACACTATGATTGCGATGACAGTATTGGATTTAATGCGATGGTGACATCAGAGTCTGCGCTTATTCGGTTTAAAGGAAAGGATCGTGATATTCCTCGGATCCGTTCAGCGTCTGGCGCTCAGTATGAGTCTGAAGATAAGAAGACAGGCTTATATACCAAGGGTAAAGAAGCTATGTTGGTTTGGGATGCGCACACTTTGCGAGATTGTGTGATGCAATAATCTGCCAATATAAAAAAGGGCAGTCAAAGACTGCCCTCGTGTTGAACCTGAAAGTGTCGATTAAACCTTAAGGAAAGATTTGATCTGATTAACAAGCGCTTCGGTGGTTTCTTTGTCTTCCCACTCAACAAAAATACGCAGTAAAGGTTCTGTGCCAGAGAAACGAGCCAATGCCCAGCCTCCATTTTTGAAGTAGACCTTCAAACCATCGGCATAGCTGACTTTTTCAACTTCGTATGCAAACTCAGGCAACTCTTTGTCTACATAAATGCGGTTGTAAAGGCTGTCGCGCTGAGATGCTTTGAATGTACAGTCGCCTTCTGCGGTGTAGGCATAGCCGTATTTACCGTAGATTTCATCAAGCATTTCAGACAGTTTCTTGCCCGTCACACTGATCATTTCAACCAAAAGGCTTGAGGCAAATACGCCATCTTTCCCTTTGATGTGACCACGGATTGTAAGGCCACCAGAGCTCTCGCCGCCGATCAGAGAATCATCTGCTTCCATTTGTGAGCTGATGTGTTTGAAGCCAACAGGCACTTCAAAGCTTTTCTCGTTGTGATCAGCAGCAACTTTATCCAGAAGGTGAGTGGTTGCGATGTTGCGAACAACTGAGCCTTTTAAGCCCTTGTATTCCAACATGTAGTAATAGAGAAGCAGCAATACTTCGTTCGGGTGAATGAAGTTACCTTTTTCATCGATGATGCCTAAACGGTCAGCATCGCCATCCGTACCGATACCAATGTCATAGCCTTCGTGTGCAACCATGTGCTTCAAACGGTAAAGGGTTGCAGCGCTTGGAGAGGGCATTACACCGCCAAACCCTGGGTTTTCACCGTCGTTGATGACGTCAACGTCACAACGACCTGAAATCAAAACAGTCTGCAGGGCGTTCTTGGCTACACCAAACATTGGGTCAATCAATACGCGTAGGTTCGCAGCTTTAATCGCCTCGATATCAATGAAATCAATGATCGAATCAACGAATTCGTTCATAGGGTTGATGATCTTGACGAGCCCTTGAGTTTGCGCGTCTTCGAAGTCCATGGATTTCACATCAGCGGCTTTCAGCTGACTGACTTGTTCTTCGATTTTTGCCGTAATGATTTCGTCTGCATCACGACCGCCTTGGATAAAGACTTTGATGCCGTTGTAATCCGCAGGGTTGTGAGACGCAGTGATACACGCAGAATAATGCGTCTCCATCTGCTTTGCTTTGAACATCACGATCGGGGTTGGCACGTATTTATCGATGAAGCTGACAGTGATGCCGTTGGCAGCAAGCACTTCTGCAAACCATGCTGCCGCTTTGTCTGAAAGAAAACGGCGGTCATAACCAATCACAAAACCTGGTTCACACGCGTTTTCTGTGATCATGATATTCGCAAGAGATTGTGCTATAAGACGTACATTGTCTTTGGTAAATTCTTCACCGATGAAGGCGCGCCATCCACCAGTACCAAATTGAATCATGATAGAGCTCCTTTCTAAACAGGAATAAAAAAGGAGGGCAAAAGTTCCCTCCTTTTTTTGTTAGCCCATTACAACGTTAACAACGTTCACAGAGCCTTCAGCTTGTGCAGGGATAGCGCCAGTAACCACTTCACCGTTCAAAGTGATTGTTTTCACGCCTTTGCTTACACCGTTCGGGTTTTCTACCTTGATTTGGTAAGTCGCACCGCGCCATTCGCGGTTCACTTCAAATCCTGGCCATTCAGTTGGAATACAAGGGTTAACGCTTAGGCCGTCAAAGCCAACTTGTACGCCTAGAATGAAGTTGGTTACTGCGAAGTAAGCCCAACCTGATGTGCCTGTTAGCCAAGGGTGGTTTGCACGACCATGGTTCTCGTGGTCACGGCCCATGATGAACTGAACGTATGAGTAAGGTTCAGCAACACGCTTTTCAATCATGTCGTTTTGGTTGTACGGGTTCAGTGCATCGTAGAACTTCATTGCACGGTCGCCGCGGCCAAGTTTCGCTTCCGCTACCCATGCCCATGGGTTGGGATGGGAGAAAATCGCGCCGTTTTCTTTCACGCCCTGGTAAACGCGGGTAACGAAGCCGATGTCATCGTTTGGCGTTGAGAAAGACGGTGAATTGAGGTGCAGACCGTATTCAGAGAACAGGTTCTCATCAACCGCATCCATGGCTTTTTCGCCACGATCTTGTGATGCCATACCAGAAAGAACAGCCAACGTGTTCGACTCAAGGTGAATGCGACCTTCAGTTTGTTGCGCTGTACCGATCTTGTC
This sequence comes from Enterovibrio sp., assembly GCA_042096095.1. GTDB lineage: Bacteria > Pseudomonadota > Gammaproteobacteria > Enterobacterales > Vibrionaceae > Enterovibrio. The sequence continues at coordinate 8,572 of JBELME010000128.1, read as the reverse complement.
GCCATCTTTGGTTAGACCACGGATGTACCAGCCACCTTCTTCGTCCCAAAGGTGCTTTTCACACGCTTCGCGAACGTTCGCTGCCATTTCAGTGTATTTCTGAACGTCAGCATCTTGGCCTTTGTGTTGCGCCAGAGTAATGAACTCTTGCAGTGCCCAGAAGTGTAGGAAAGAAACCATGGCTGATTCACCACCGCCTAGGTTCAGACAGTCGTTCCAGTCTGCGCGTAGACCTTTACAGATGCCGGTTTGACCCACGTATTCTGCAGAGAAATCTAGCGCCGCTTTCATGTGCTCATAAACGGTTGCGTCGCCGCCGTCCGCATATGGGATGGTTTCGTCTAGGAAGCTCTCTTCACCGGTTTCGGTCACGTACTTGATGATCGTTGGCACGATCCATAGATGATCGTCAGAACAGGTGTCATCGATGCCGTGGATCTTATCTTCATCGCTAGGGGTTGGAACAACCGTTGGCGACTTAGACGGTTTAACGTCTGCTTTTGCTGGATCGAACCAATCTGGATCGAACAGGTGTAAGCCGTAACCCGCTTTTACTTGGCCACGTAGCAGGTCAACAAGACGCTTACGGGTCATCGCAGGGTTTGAGTGAGGAACTGAAATCGCATCCTGTGCAGTGTCACGGTAACCTAGACCCGTACGACCACCCACTTCGATGAACGATGCAAAGCGAGACCAAACCACACAGGTTTCTGCTTGGTAAAGTGTCCAAGCATTAATCATGGTGTCTAGGCCTTCGTTTGGCGAAGATACTTGGAACTTGTTACAACGCGTTTCCCAGTGATCTTTAATGCCAGCAAATGCAGCATCAACGTTAGCAAGATCTTGGTATTTATTACGTAGACGCTGGCCTTCGCCTTTACCTACACCCAAGATGTAAACGAAGCGAACTTCTTCACCTGGCTGGATAACGAATTGCTTGTGTAGAGAGCCACAATGGTTGTAACAGGTTTGAACGTGGTTAGAACAACGGCCTTTTTCAACTGCAATTGGGTTAGCTTCATCACGGTACATACCTAGGAAGCTGTCGCGCTGACCGTCGTAGCTGTCAGGGTCGAAGCTTGCTGCCATGTAGTAGAAGCCATCGTGATCATTGGTGTTGTAATAGAGGTCGTATTCAATCACGCCATCTTCATAAGAGGTGCCTGCAGAGTACAAGCTCATCTGATGGTTTTGGTTGTCTGACTGGATGTGGCTGAATGAGAATTCAACGAATGAGAATGCACTGATCGTACGTGGCTTGTCGCCGTCGTTCTTGATCGTGATGTCCCAAAGCTGTGCATCTTCACCTTTTGGTACAAATAAGGTTTTTGATGCCGTGATGCCGTTGTATTCACACTTGAATTTTGAGTACGACAGGCCGTGACGCACTTCATAAGAAGCTTCTTCAAGGCTCTTCGCTACTGGTTGCCAAGAGATTGACCAGTAGTCTGCAGTTTCATCATCACGCAGGTAAACAAAGTGTCCAGGGCGGTCAAACGTTCCGTTTGGACGGAACTTAGTGACACGGTTGTGCTCAGGACTTTGATAAAACGAATAACCACCCGCATTGTGAGAAATTACGGTACAGAATTTTTCTGTACCCAGATAGTTGGTCCATGGCGCCGGTACGTCAGGACGGGTAATGACATATTCCCGGTTATCGTTATCAAAGAAGCCGTATTTCATGGCGTATTTCCTTCTACAAAATCAAAAAAGTGAAGTTATTACCGACGATAATTAATACCTAGACGATCCAGGTACTGTAGTTGTCCGCTAAGACGGGCTTGGAAGTCTGCCCAGTCTCGCTGTTCCTTGGCGCTCCAACACACTTCTGCAATCGCAAAGAGGCGAGGGAAGATCATGTATTCAAAGCGGCTTTGGGTATTGGTCATTTCGCACCAAAGTGCGCACTGGATACCTTTCACCTTCTCAAATTCATGTTGAGTGGCGTCTGAGTGGGAGAAAGGTTCATAGTGGTATGCTTTTTCAAGCGGTATCTTTGCAGCCCAATCTGTTCCCGGCTCATCTGCTGAGAAATCTTGCGCCATATCGAGATAGGTTTCTTGTCCAGGTTGCAGCACAATGTTGTAACCATTGCGGATGCAATCCAGACCGGATTGCTCGCTGAGCCAAGCGAAGATCACGGTGTTTTTGCTGACTTTGTCGCCGAACACCACTTCTTCCCAGCCCAACATTTGCTTGCCCTTGGCGTCGAGGTATTTCTCCACATGACGCAACAAGTGACCTTGCAAATCTTTGCTGTCTGCATAGCCTTTCTCTTTCATCAAGGCTTTGCATGACGGGCTTTCAGTCCAAACATTGTCAGGTACTTCATCGGCACCCACATGAATGAAAGGACTTGGAAACAATTCGCAAACTTCGTCAAACACGGTTTCTAAGAAGGTGTAAGTGCCTTCAATACCCGGGTTTAGAACATTGTCATTGAAGTTCTGAATACTGCGGTAGGCCGACGTATCTGCCTCTTCGACGAGCAAATGCGGCAAAGATTTGATGGCAGCACGGCAGTGCCCCGGAATGTCGATCTCAGGGATGACGGTGATGCCACGTAAGGCGGCATACGCGATCACATCGCGAATTTCATCTTTGGTATAGAAGCCACCGTGGATCTTCGACAGTGATGTGTACTGTGGTTCGATGGTTTCAAATGGTCCACGCCACGCGCCAATTTCAGTCAGTTCTGGGTAAGCATCGATCTGAATGCGCCAACCTTCGTCATCGGTCAAATGCCAATGGAAATGGTTGAACTTCAAGCGAGCAAGTTGGTTGATCAGATCTTTTACACGACGAAGTGGGTGGAAGTGACGTGCACAATCCAACATCATGCCGCGGTAGTCAAAGCGAGGGTGATCCTCAATCTCAACGCAAGGGATTGCGAACCCAGCGTAATGGCGATGAGAAGCATTAACGGGCAACAGTTGAAGTAGGGTTGCTACGCCATAGCTAAAGCCACATTTGTCTGAGGCAGTAACTACAATGGCATTTAAAGACACGCTCAATCGGTATTTCGACGGTGCTAACGTTTCGTCTTTCTTGAGTCGAATTTGGCCGTCTTGTTTAACCGAAATATCACGACGCAGATGGTCTGATAACTCTTCTGAAAGCCAAAGCGCGGCAGATTTTGCGTCCTCGTCATCACTGGCAATCGCGCAATCGTCAGCAATGGCAAAATGCCCTGATTTCACCACCATGGCTTTTGGCTGAGGAATGAGGTTGATGTCTTTCGGCTCAGGAAGCGATAGCGGTTCACGCTCAGGCGATTGTGCTCCAAGGTTGATAGTGGTGGTTTCTACGGGAATCGCGTGTACACCTGTTGAGGTGGTTACGAGCAAGCATGCATCCGCAATGCCTTCGTCATGAAGAGAGAAAGGCTTGGTTCTGTGGCTAAATTCTACATACAAGTGATCATTGGCATTAAGTGGCTGTCCGCTTTCAAATGTACACAGACTGCCGACTTGTTTTAATGTGCCATGCGAAACACTGGTAGGGATAACAAAGCGACTAACGCTAAACGTTAGCTGCCAGTGTTCAATGTTTGTTTCTGAGAGATTGTGCAGTACCAGCGCAAAGCGACTTTCATTTTGCTGGACGTCAATCACGTTGAGGTCTAAACGAAAATTCATGGCTTATCTCGAAAGCAAGTAGAGGTTGTGGTTACCGTGTGCCATTAATAGCGCACCGGCCATGGCGTCCGCCCTGGGTTCAACCAACAAGCTCTGAGCAGCTGGTGACAACCACGCGACAATGCGTTCACCAATGCTGCCCATTAATGCGATTTGCGAAGCGCCTTTACGGGCCAATCCCAGTATGAGGCGTTCTACGTCGTCGGCAGAGCCTTGCAGTAACTCCATAGCGAGCGCATCTCGTTGCATGGCCAATTCGAAAATCTTCGGACTGAATTGACCGTAATCACGAGGTTTTGCTGTTTTTGACCAAGAGACAATTTCGTCTAGGTCATTGTTAAAGTGCGCAAGAACATAATCCGACAGAGCTGATGATGGACGTAAGTCATCATGAGCCAGTAAGGTTTGTTGGATCAGACGAAGACCCATGACTGCGCCGCCACCTTGATCTGAAATCGGGAACTCTCGACCACCAATAACTACTTGTTGGCCGTTTTGAAGCGCAATGCCGACGGAGCCAGTACCCGCAATCACAATGGCACCGTTTCCACCCTTAAATGCCCCCATGCAAGCGCCATAACCATCGGTATTCAGCGTCATGTGTTTATAAGGGTGTGGAAGAGCCATAAACGCCAGCCATGCTGATTTTTGCTCAGCCCCTGCCAGTGCTAGACCAACAGAGATGCAAGAAAGATCAGAGATACCTGCTTGTTCTGCGGCCTGTGTAATTGCTGATTGAATGGAAGACATCGCAAGCTCTACGCCTAACAAAATGTTGGCTGAGCCGGTTTTTGCTTCGCCAACAACCGTCCCTTTTTCATCGACAATACGGGCACGGCATGACGTGCCGCCACCATCCACACCACAAAAGAAATTAGCCATGAGAGCGCGCCTTATCGAGAGATTTGACGTTTTTCATCGCTTGCTTTTGTGCTGCCAGCGCCAGCAAATACCAACCAGCATGTGGGATCCATTGTTCACCCCAGCGCCAGTTCTGTAGCATGTCGTCTTTATGAATATCAGGGTTGAAAGCGATGTCATTCGGGTTGTCAAACCCTGCTGTAATACCGTTGCAAACGCCGCCTTTGGCGTTGATAAAGCCGAGTTCAGGAAGATAATCAGGGTTGTTTCTTCCGTGCCCATCGAGCATGCACATGTCATAAGGGTTGAGACCCAAAATCCAGTTCAGAGCATTTTGTCCATATGTGTTCAGACGATGTTTCAAGGATTCATCATCAATGAACGAGATTGCCATAAATGCCATGGTTGCGAGAGAGCCCAAACGTGCGTTCTCACCCTGCCACCAATAGCCGGTTTCGTTTTGCTGAGCGACAAAAAAGCTCGTGCGTTTTGCCCCTTCAACATTTTTCACATACTGCCTTGGATAACCGAACGGATTATTGACTTGATGCGTTATACGTAGCTCAAAATTCAATGCGTTGACAAAAGTTTGAAGTGCCGCGCTTTTTAGCGTTGCATCCGTTTCAATCGTCAAATACTGCATCAATGTGATAGCAGGAAGACCGGCTTCGGCAGCGTGATAGTAAGGGCGAGAGCCGTCACTGTTCGCCGACCAGAAGTGCGCGATGTTTTCGTCGCTTTTTTGCTGCTCGATCAAACGGGCCGCCCAATAACGTGACTCATCAAGGTAAGTCACGTCTTGAGTTAATTGGTAAAGTTCTACGGTGGCAAGCAAAGCACAGTAAAAATCGATGGTGTTTTCACAACCATCATCAAGGTAGGCGTCGTTATTTTCTTTTAAATGCCAATAACCGCGTTCTGCGGTGTTTTTATAAGTTTCAACGGAAAAATCTGCCCCGTCACCCAATCGTGCTGCCTTTGCTAATGCGGCAATAGCAACACCTGCACCTTGTCGGAAACCCGCTTGGTAGGCGTCAGTTTTATTCCCTTTTTGGGTTTCGTACGCGCAAATTTCACGCTGAGCGGTATCTTTACTCCACTTATCAAACACCGTGGTATAGAAATAGCCATTAGCGTCCTGCATACGTACAAGGAAATCTGCACCAAACAACGCTTCGTCATGTAATCGGGTTTGAGTAAATAGAGGCGTATTGTCTGAAAGCATCTCCAGAGAATGGAGCATATTCCAAACAACCATTGGAATTTGTTGCGGGTTTAAATAATTACCGTAAGACAGATGGCTGAAGTACTTACTGACATCACCAGAAGCATCATACCACCCACCGCGAACGTCTACTTTTCGGTCTGAGTCTAAAAGAGGGACGGCGCGATCATATTGATCAAACTTGCCTGTACAGCGCTGAGATTTGAAGTAGTGGATCACATCAGAAAAGGTGCGATCAAAAAGAATACCGTCTGCAACAGTAAAAGCAGGAGAGGTGACCTCTCCCACTTTGATGCAGAACTCTCCACACTGCTCGAGTGCGGAGAAGTCGATGCCAAAGACATCACCAGTATGCCATTGGTCTACAGGACCACAAGCTTGGACAGGCAGCTGCATCACGGATTGACCGGTACGGTAATCCACAATATCGGCAAGCTCAGCAGTTACGGCGTGCTTAGCAAGAATGAGCGCGTTTTTACTGCCTAAACGCTCATAGCCGATATGGTTGGTCAACAGCTGCATTGTTTCTCCTAAATATTGTGTTCGAAAAGCAATTATTCGAACAAGTAACAGCGCACGAAGTGGTTGTCCGCTAACTTAGTGACACCTGGCAATTGCTCGCGGCATTTGTCAGTGGCATGCAGACAGCGACCTGCAAATGGGCATCCATGTGTATCTGGCGTCCAAAGCGGTATTTCGCCCTTGTTACCTTCAAGCTTCTGGTGAATTGATTTAGAAGGATCGGGTACGGCAGAAACCAACAGCTTGGTGTAAGGGTGTTGTGGATGGTGAATGATCTCTTCACAATCGCCCCATTCAACCATGTGACCCACGTACATAACCGCCAGATCTTCAGCGATATAACGCGCTGTCGCGATATCATGCGTGATATAAAGCAGTGCCATTTCACGCTCGAATTTCATTTCTTCCATCAGGTTCAAGACACCTGCACGGATAGAAACATCAAGCATTGATGTCGGTTCATCAGCCAACACGACTTCAGCACCAACAGCCAGGTTACGTGCCAAGTTGACACGTTGACGTTGACCACCAGATAGCTGATGCGGGTATTTCGCTGCGGTTTCTTTTGGTGGCGTTAAGCCAACTTGGTTGAGCAGTTCATACACGCGCTCTTCCAACTCTTTTGCATTACCGCTCACTTTGTTGTGAATCTTCAAAGGGCGAGCGATGTGGTGGAAAATGGTGTGCGTTGGGTTTAGCGATCCAAACGGGTCTTGCCAAACCATTTGAATGCCCTGACGGTAAAGCATCAGGTCATTCTTGCTCGTGATGGTTTCGATATCGCGGCCTTTGTATTCGATGGTGCCAGAGGTCGCGTTATACATTTTGGCGATGATCTTTGCCGTCGTAGATTTACCTGAACCAGATTCACCTACCACCGACAAGCCACGGCTTTTGTACAGCTTGAATGACACATCATTCAGTGCACGCATCTTAGGTTTGTTCAGCGCATTGCTGTTAATCTGGAAATCTTTAACCAGATTTTTACCTTCGATAATTGGGTTGCCTAATTCTTTACTCATGTTCACTCCTACAAGTCGCTAAACGCCAGATCACTTATTTGTGAACAAGTGGCAATTGGTGAAACGGTTTGATTCAACCTGAGTCAGGGTGTTTGCGACACTGAAACAACTGTCTTTCGCCTTGCTGCAACGAGCTTGGAAACGACAACCTTGTGGGATCTCAAGCAAGTTCAATGGATTACCTGCAATACCAGTAAGGCGAGTTTTCGGCCCTGTCAGCGGCGGGAAGGAGCTAGCAAGTCCTTCTGTGTAAGGGTGATACGGGTTTTTCAGGATTTCTTTTGAAGGCGCAACTTCAATCAACTGACCGGCATACATGATGCCGATACGGTCCGTAAACTCGACCATCAAAGAAAGGTCGTGCGTAATGAACAAGATGGAGAAGCCGAACTCTTCTTTAAGTGCATGAATCTTTTGAAGGATTTCACGTTGAACCACAACGTCCAGTGCCGTTGTTGGTTCATCCATGATGATCATTTTCGGATTCAGGGCCAACGCGATAGCGATAACCAAACGCTGACGCATGCCACCAGAGAACTGGTGAGGGTAGTCGCGAAGACGGCTAGCGTGGATATCAACGATTTCCAGTAGGCCTTCTGCACGGCGTACCGCTTGTTCGCGGGTCATGTTGGTGTGACGCATAATGACGTCACAGAATTGCTCTTCCATAGTCAATACAGGGTTCAGTGCGTTCATCGCAGACTGGAACACCATTGACACTTCTTTCCAGCGGAAGCTACTCATGCGCTCATCGCTGTATTTCATGATGTCTTGACCGTTAAAGAAGACTTCACCGCCACTGATGAATGCAGGTGGCTTGTGAAGACGCATCAGCGACATTGCAACGGTTGATTTACCACAGCCAGATTCACCAGCTAGACCAAATACTTCGCCTTTACCAATGTCGAAGCTGACATTGTTTACCGCGCGGACATCGCCCGCGTCGGTAATATAGTCAACACATAGGTTGCGGATTGATAGTTGTGGATCAGTCATTACTTTTCTCCGCTCAGTACTGCATTTTGTGGCGCTAGTTCAGCCTGGCTACGTGATTTCTTCTCGTCTTCTTGCATTTTCTTCCAGCGTTTCATGCCTTTTTGAGCACGAAGCTGCGGGTTAGCAATTTCATCGACTGCGAAGTTAAGCATTGCAAGACCGGTCGCAACCAATGTCAGTGCGATACATGGAGCAAGCAGTTCCCACCAAGCGCCGATAATCATTGAAGAAGATGTTTGTACGTTGTAAAGCATCACGCCCCAGCTCACGGTGTTCGGGTCGCCCATACCTAGGAAGGAAATAAC
>JBELME010000127.1:0-11300 GCA_042096095.1 Enterovibrio sp. | reverse complement strand
CCGATCTCCATGAGGGAGTACATCGGCAAAGTGATAAGGCGAATAACCAATGAAATGATCAGCGTGCTAAGGGCGAGCTGGGTCAACGATAGGCGTGAAACGAAGTGTCTTAAACGGTTCATGGTGCAGGGATCTCAGAAATAGGGGAAGTGGATACTTTGGCAGTGTTTGAAGCCGATGCAGGTGTGACCGTTGAGGTGTTAAAAGATGACGTTGCTGCTGCCTTGGTGAATTGGGAATCCACCAAAAAGAGGGGGCGTTGTTTGGCTTCAATAAACAAACGGCCGAGGTATTCACCTAGCAAGCCAATGGAAAGCAACTGGACGCTGCCGAGTGTCAGTACGGTGAGCATCAGGCTGGGATACCCAGCAACGGGATCGCCCCATATGAGGGTTTTGAATACGACGACCACAGCGATGCAAAGGGCACTGACCCCCGTGATTAATCCCGCATAAGTGGCGAGTCTAAGCGGCTTGGTACTGAAAGAGGTAATGCCCTCTGCGGCGAGATTAAACAGCTGCGCGGTATTCCATTTGGTGGTACCCGCGAAGCGAGCATCGCGGTCAAATTGAAGCACCGTGCGTTGAAAACCGGGCCACGCAAACAAGCCTTTCATAAAACGCTTACGCTCGGGCAGGGCGTTGATGGTGTCCACAACGCGCCTATCCAACAACCGGAAATCCCCCATGTTTTCAGGAATGGGCACGTCACTCAGCCGGTTCAACAGGGCATAGAACATACGCGCGGTGAATCGTTTGAATGCACTTTCGCCCAAGCGAGCTTTACGCTGCATATCCACAACGTCGTAGCCTGATTGCCAAGCTTCAATCATCTCGGGGATAAGCTCTGGCGGGTCTTGAAGGTCGGCATCCAGCAATATGACGGCATTGCCTCGGGTGGCTTTTAATCCCGCAGACATCACCGCTTCTTTACCAAAGTTCCGGCTGAGCCGAATCAGGGTGACATCATGGTGCGCGGCATCAAGTGCACTGGCAATGTTTGCACTGTCGTCCTTACTGCCATCGTCCACATAGATGATTTCACAGCGGGCGTTGAGTGTGTCGAGCACAGACAAAATGCGCTGATGACACGCTGTAAGAACAGCTTGTTCGTTAAAAAATGGCACCACCACAGAAAGGTACGGCGGAGTATGAGAAGTTGGCAGAGCTGGGAAATATCGGATCACGGTCAAAATGGGCCCTCCTACGTCACTGAGTGCCACAGTACGAGGAGGCAAGTGAAAGAAAGGTCGTTCACTTTTTTTTATGTTTTCTGTGCAAGAATAAAGAGGAATTCCACTGTCAGGTTTAGTGAAAATGAAAATATTACTCGTGGAAGATCATGCAGATATTGCGGGTGTTATCTTCGACTACTTTGAATTGCTTGGTCACACCATGGACCATGCATTATCCGGTACTCAGGCCCTAAATCTGGTGGAAGATAATCATTATGACGTCGTCATTCTGGATGTCATGTTACCCAAAATGGACGGCATGACGGTGTGCAAAAAACTGCGTGAAAATGGCGTAGACACACCCGTGCTTATGCTCACTGCCATGGGAGAGCGAGAAGACATTCTCTCCGGTTTTGATCATGGCGCAGATGATTACTTGGTTAAGCCTTTTGATTTAAAGATCTTGGAAGCGCGCGTGTCGGCGTTAAATCGACGCCGCACGGGGCAAGTGTCTGTCCGTGAACTGGTCTTTGGTGAACTTCGTCTGTCGCTGACTTCTCACGTTGCGGTGCGCCGCGAGTGCCAATTAACCCTGAACCCATCACTGTTTACTGTGCTCAAACTGTTAATGGCACGCGCACCACAGGTTGTCACGAAAGAGGAACTGATCACTGCACTGTGGGGGGATGATGAACCTGAGGGGAATGTGTTACGCAGCCACGTCTATCAACTCAGAAACCTCATAGATAAACCGTTCGAGTATGGGTATATCCGCACTGTTCCTAAGATTGGATATCAATTGGTCGATAAACCGAGTGGCGAAGCATGAGCAAGATTAAATCCGCAAAACAACTGACGTTTACCTATTTTTCGATCGTGGCGTTTGCCATTATCACCATCCATTTTTCCGTGTTGGAAAGTACGGTGGAAAACCTCGAGCACTTTACGGCGCAGTATCGTTTGGAGTCGTTGGCTAACAGCTTAAATGAAGCCGATATCAACAGTGATATTGTGGTGCTCGATAATTTTTCGACCGCCTATATCGGCTTTGGTGCGTTGCCTGATTCGCTCGAAATCAGTAAACAACTTGCGCTGTACAGTGCCGTAGAAATCTACAAAGCGGGGAGAGTTGATCAAGAAACGGATTACTTCGTGATGAAAACCGCGGTCATGGTCAACGGCGAAATGTTGGATGCATACATCGTTAATAACGATCCGATATTCGAGCTAAGCGAAGAGAAAACATTAAAATCGCAAGCCAATCAGTTGCTCTTGTCCTTTGGGTTACTAATTTTGAGTTTGTTGGTGGTGCTGAAAATTGCCTCTCGGTTAACCAAGCCCTATTCGTCGCTCGCTAACCAGTTGAGTGCGAAAACTGAAGGCGATTTATCGCCGCTTTCCTTACCGAAAACAGGTAAAACGGTCGAGCTTGTGACGCTGACGGAGAGCATCAATACCTATCAATCTCAAATCGCTGACATGTTAGAAAGAGAACGCGCCTTTAACCGTTTTGCGAGCCACGAATTACGCACCCCACTCATGGTACTGCGCGGCAGTTTATCCCTACTTGAACACTCAAACGATCCCCAATTTGTTGATAAACAACGTGTGCGAATGACAGCCGCTGTAGAATCCATGCAAGACTATGTGGAAACCCTGCTGTCGCTGACGCGTGAAAAAGAAGAGACAGTGACACCGTGGCAATTAGACCGTACCGAAATCGACACCTTACTTTCCCATTTTCAGTTGTTGTTGGAAGAGAAAAACATCGAGGTGTTGGTCAATGTTGAACATGCGCCATGCTTGCGTGTGTCTCACAAGGCTGTTGGCATTTTAGTGGGGAACCTGATTAAGAATGCCTTCGTTTACACAGAGCAGGGGCAAATCACCATTCATGTCTCTTCAAACGCCATCGTGATTCAGGACACGGGGGTTGGCCTTGAGAGTAACAGTAAGGTGAATCAAGGGTACGGCTTGGGATTGGTGATTGCACAAGACATCGCACGAAAATATGGCTGGCAAATCGACTTAAATGAGAACGACGCGGGGGGCTGCACCGCGAGCGTAACAGGGTTAGAAAACGAAGGGTTAAGGTAACGCGTTGACATTTTTTTCACTTGTCGTTTGGTTTACTAAACCTATCGATGAGGAGAGACGTATCATGAAAAAAAAGTTAGGGATTGCGCTGGGTGTTTTAGGGTTAGGGGTGATTGGCTTCATCGCGTTGGTCGCTTATGAAAATACGATCTACGGCGAAAGTGATGTAGCAAACGGCAAGCAAAAATATGTCCAAAACTGCCTTGTTTGCTACGGCGAGAGCGGGCAGGGAGATGGTTTAATCGCTGCAACACTGCCAAAAACGCCTGTGAATTTGCATAAAAAATTTGGCCGTTTGAACCCGGTGAAATCTGGGATCATTGGTGCGGTACTAGACGGTCGTGATGGCGGAATGCCTGCGTTCGAAGGCGTGCTTACCAAAAACGACGTGAACGACATTATGGCGTATGTGTTGGTGCAAAACGGTGAGACAGATTAGTGCGTAATTTAAGCAATTAGACCTGCGCCGCACAAACTAAAGCGCCTGTCGATTCTGCTATCTGGCTGTGTCATAAATAATGTATCGCTCAATAGCACACTCCTCTTCACTCCGTGTTTATTGGGCTCTTGGTTTCAATCAGCTATCCACTGCCTTTTAAGCTGATACATCCACAAGTGACATCTCATTTGTGGTCAACCTTCGTCGAGCTTGACGAGCGCCCACCAACACCGCATTGGTGTTTAGTGACTGGCACACAGCCACTGGTGGGTGCGTTTTTTCCTCGATTTACACCGTCTTTTAAATTCGCCCCCTTATTTATCGGCCTCTAACCTCTCGCTAGCCCGCATTCCTCTGCCGATTTACACCGTAAATTTTTCCATCGTCTGCGTGAATTCGTTGATGAGACAACGTGGTTTTCAGTCGTGGGCTATACCCAAACGAGCATCTTCAGGTCGTTTGGGTATGTAACCTTGCAAAGACTTGTTCGTCTCTTTACACAACTCGGCTAAGGTGAGGGCAAATTTGATGGGGTGTAATGATGAATAAATGGCGTGTGTTACTGACAGGTGCTGTGGTGATGACGGCGTTAACGGCGTGTTCGTTGACTCCCCAAGATCATGCTGACAGCACGAGGTCTGCATCAGTTGTGCAGATGGCTAAAATCAATGATGCGCGAGCGATCCGACATATTTATGATCGTCAGTTAGGGGCGCTGTCACCTTATCAGCTTGGGCATTATGGGTTGCGTATGTACCGCCATACGCAAGATGATTATTACAAAGGCGCGATTTGGACGGACATGGCGCGGGTGGCGAGTCGTCTTAATGGGTATGCCGCCGAGATTAACAGTAAAGCGGATGTCGAACGATTAGGTAAGGTGCGTCTCTCCCATTATGAATCGGGGGATTCTGAACGCGATGCGCTACGTCAACAAGCGGGCACTGGGCGTGAAGCGTATTTGGTGCTTGGTGCTGGGCTGATAAGCAGCATGGCGCGCGCCAATGAATATGGCTTGGCACACATTGAAGACGAGAAACTTCGTGAGGTGCTTGGTTGGTATGACTTTCGCGTTTACGTCACCAACCCTGAAATGATCCGCGCATGGGCTGCGCAGTTGGCGAACCAAGTGTATTGGCTGAAACAGCTTGGCGAGGAAGACCTGACGAAAACGTTCGAATCAGCATTTCGCGAAACCTATCCCGACAGCGAAGATGCACAGCTGTCCACGCAGCAATTCAACAATAAATTGTATGGCATGACGCACATCATTCTCGCGGCATCAGAATATTACCGTGTGCCCGTCGCGGAATCTGATTACGCATGGATCTATACCTATTACCGCGACAATATAGAGACGATTTTGGCGCGCTCAAAACCAGACGTGGTCGCTGAAATTGGTATCAGTTTTCTATTGGCTGGGCTTGATGATGATCCTGTCGTCGAACGTGCACAAGCATATGTCAGGGAAGCCATTTCAGAGCAGGCCGGCATCGTGCCTTCCGTGTCGGGTAGCGTCGATCTTGCCAAGGGTGAGCATCGCAATGTGTTGGCGATTATGCTGCTTGATTGGCAAGGCGCGAATGCGGTGCCGATGGCAGGTCAGAAAAATGGCATAGTGTCATCTGTGCCATGGGGGCTGGTGCCGAAAGTGAAACCCTAGAGGAAAAATCGACACCCATAAAAAAGAGAAGCGGGAAACCCTGCTTCTCTTTTTTGTATACGGAAATCAGCTTGTACTGATTAGTGGCTGTTAGCGAAAGCAGTGTGCTGCATAACGCGCCAAACCTGATGTGACAGAACCAAAATAGTCTCCAGCCACAATGGGAACACCAGGAAGGGTGTTTTCCAGCAGGGCGCGAAGAATGGGGGAGCGTGCGCTGCCACCTGTCATGAAGATCGCATCTGGTTTGATATCTGCTTGGGCAATGGCATCTTGCACGAGCTCAGCGATGCGCATCACAGGGGTGCTGATGGCTTCTGCCAGTTGGTCAGATTGAATCGAAATCGTCAGCGCTTCGTTGCTCAGTGGCAGTGAGTGCTGGGAGCTTGTTTGCTCTGATAACGCGATTTTGGCTTCTTCCGCGCAACGAACAATTTGATATCCCAAGGTTTCTTGCTGCACTTTGAGTAAGCGCTGAATTTTCTCCGGCTCGCTCGCGTCTCGAATTAATTGCTCCAACACACGGCGGTTGGCCGACGTGTAGAAATCCGATTGTGCCGCGACGTTATTGATAGCAATCGGGTTCCAAAACTGTGTAATTGGCATAGCAATGCCACGTTGCAAGGTACTGCCTTTACCAAACAAGGGCATCAGTTGTTCAAAAGCGAGGTGGATATCAAGGTCATTACCGCCAATTCGGCAGCCTGAGTGCGCGAGCAATGATGCACGACGATCGTCCAATTGGCGCCAGCTGGGACCCATCTGGATTAAGCTGCAGTCAGTCGTACCGCCACCGATATCGACCACAAGCACGGTTTTGTCTTCGGTCAGGGCGCTTTCGTACTCCAAGCCCGCAGCAACAGGTTCGAACTGGAACACTGTGTCTTTAAAGCCTGCACGTTTTGCTGCTGCAGTCAGAATCGATTCTGCTTGTTGGTTTGCACGTTCACCGCCAATGCCTTGGAAGTTCACAGGGCGGCCAATCACTGCGCGTTCGATGTCTTGTTGTAGGCTTGCTTCGGCTTGTTGCTTGATGTTGGCCATCATGACGCACACAAGATCCTCGAAGAAGCTGACCTGCACATCACGTAAACCTGTTGCACCAAGGAAAGACTTTGGCGATTTGACGTAGTAGACCTCTTCAGGGTCTTCTAGGTAGGTTTCGAGCGCAGAGCGGCCAAAGCGCAAATCACCTGGCTCAACATCAATGCCTTCTTCTCGGTTAAATGCAACGGCGCGACGCAGCAGTTGCTCGCCCGTGGTATCCGCCGGTTTAATGTCGAAATGACGCCATAGGTACTCGCTAACCACCTCACGCGTGGGTGCGCAAAGCGTGGATGGAATGAAAGGGCTATCGCCTTCTAGGGGCAATAAGCGTGGCGCTTCGTTTTCTATCACGGCGACAGAACAGTTAGCCGTTCCGTAGTCAAAACCGATAAACATCAAAAACTCTCCAGCGTCAAAAAGATCGGACAGTTTACGCGATTACGTCGACAAGACAAGGCGATAAACAATGCGTTTTTTTCAGTGTATGCGTTGAAATGGGCGGCGCGATGTTGATGAGACCTTGGTCTGCAATTGAATGACGTGAATCACACTCTTTCTCACTTTTACGTGTTCAATTTTTGCCGAGAAAAACTTTTTTTAAGTTTTTAATGGTTTGAAAAATAAACGTAATTTACCGAACGGTAGCGGGCGAAAAGCTAAGATCAAAGAGATAAAAGACGTGCTGCAATGTGCGAGGATTTGCTTTTATCCGTACTCTGCTAAATTTGAAAGGCGACAGGTTTCTCTCCGATTGCTGCCTTCGAACTCGCAATCAACCGCCGTCGTTTATCAGTCTAGAAATGCATTCTTGATTAACCGTTCTCTCATTACTGGCTGGTGCAAATCCCCCTTATTAAACCTAAACATGCCTGGGTCTGTGACTCTAGATACGCGAGTTGGAGAGACAATGTTGGTAGTTGATGGTGTGAAAGCGGTGTGTTTCGAGTTGGACGGGACATTGGTCGATACCGCGGCAGATATTCGTTATGCCGCAGAGGAAATGCTGAAAGACATCGGGCTTCCTTGCCTGAATGCAGAACACGTTAGCGATTGGATGGGGGATGGCACTGACAAGCTTATTCACCGTATTTTATCGCGACAAATCGACGGTTCTGTGCCTGATCCTATTTTCCGTTTGGGCAGTGCTTTGTTTCTCAAAGCCTATCAGCGCCGCCAATATGCAACAGCCAAACTTTACAAGGGTGTCGACACGCTATTGCGCCAACTCACGCGAAAGAAAATCCCGCTGGTGTTGGTCACTAATCAATCGACCTTTCACGCGAACGATATCTTGACGGTGTTGGGCATTCGCAATCATTTTTCATCAGTATTAGGCCGTGATGCGTTGCAAGAACCCAAACCTTCTCCTGACGGTTTGTTGGAAGCGGCGCTACTGCTTGGGATCAAACCGGAACAATTGCTCATGGTGGGCGGCAGCGTGAACGATGTAGATGCAGCACGTGCCGTTGGGTGTCAGGTGGTATGTGTGAGCTATGGTTACAACTATGGCGTCGATATTCGTTATTCCGGCCCCGATTGTGTGGTGACAACAATGTCGGACATCGCGACTTACTTTGAGTGCACTAAGACCAAATCGATTGCACAGCGCGCTCAACATACCGCCCGCAAGTCAAAATCTGTCAACGAGAAGAGATAAACGTCTTTTTTGTTGTTCATTTTGCCCTCTTTATCCGTATAAAGATGAAAAGCACTTAACCTGAGTTCGTTAAGTGCTTTTGTTTGTCCTATAGTGCGAACGGGCAACACACTGAGTAATCACTCTGAACAACAACACATAACAATGACGATTGCTCAGGTCGTGTATTGAATGATTATTAGTACTAGGGAGGGCACGCATGTATCGAAAAGTATTGACGTTTTGGTTTGAGGAATTGACGCCAAACGATTGGTTCTCGAAAAGTGACGAGCTAGACAAGCAGATTGAGGCGCGTTTTGGTGATCTGCTGGAACAGGCGTCACGTGCAGAGCTATTTGATTGGCGAAGCTCAGCCAAAGGTCGTTTGGCAGAAATACTGGTACTGGATCAGTTTTCACGCAACATTTATCGTGATACACCCAAAGCATTTGCGCAAGATCCTCTGGCGTTAGCGTTGGCGCAAGAAGCAATCAACCTAGGCATCGAAAGAGAACTGAGTGAAATAGAACGTACTTTTATGTACATGCCGTACATGCACAGTGAATCCCAGAAAGTGCACAAAGATGCCATGCAGCTTTTCAATAGCCTTGAAGATAAACAGTCTTATGAATACGAGATTAAGCACAAAGAAATCATCGATCGGTTTGGCCGTTATCCGCACCGCAATGCCATTTTAGGCAGAGAATGTACGGAAGAAGAAACGGCGTTTTTAAAACAACCAGGCTCAGGTTTTTAGGTGCTCGTAGTGCGGTTCTATAAATCGCAACAAGACTAATTTAAAAGAGGCGCATAATGTGCCTCTTTTTCTTTTTGGAGGCCAACGCAGCGATTAATCGGCTCGCTGTTGGAATTCAGGCATAGGTGTCACGGGTGGGTGAATCACGTCCAATGAATCCGGCAAACCACCATCGTTGATCATCTGAGCATGCATACGGCGTAGTTGTCGAGGTTCAGCAACGTCACAGGAATGTGCGATCACAACGCCAGTCAATCTCGCTGAATCCTTTATCTTCAGGTCGTTTGGGTATAGATGATAGATAACACCGCGCAACCGATGAGAAAGACGAAAAGCGCAGCGCTGAACTCGAGTAGTTTGGTTGCCCAGCTGCTAACAACGTCCATATAGTTTCCTTCCATTTATAGGGCTTTCAATGCCCACGAATGAATAGACCGTCTCTTCGAGGCTATACTTTCTTCGTCATTAAGAGGGCTCGTTATTGTCACTCATCGGCTCGTTGTTACCTGTATGTGGGAAATGTCTTTGTGGTGAGAACGGTCTGATAGATTGATGGGTCAACCTATCAAGAAATACAAAGGGTTGATCGCCTTAGTGCCTTGAGCAGTATCAGAGAAAAGCAGTCAAAAAGAATAAGCGGCATGACCCGCTGTACAGTGCAACTGGGAGTGAACAATGAAAAATGACTTAAATCCGGCGAGATTACTGGAAGCGTTTGAAGTCGTTATGGCAAAGGGTGAAAAGACAGAGCTAGGTAAAATCTATGAAGGCATCGAAGCGATGACAGATTATGACGGCTACAATGTTTACCTTAGGGGAAATGGGGTAGAGCTTCACATTGGTTTTCACAATACCTATGACTTGAAATACGACCAAGCCCACCAACGAGACAGCTTCCTAAAGAAAATAGATGCGTTGCTGAGCACCTAAAAAAATCGGATCAGCTGGCAAGCATGTAATGATGAAAAAAAGCCCTGACGTGTCAGGGCTTTCTATTCTTAAACAGCAGCATGTTTGTTTGCTTCTTGTTGTTTGGGTTTGTTCATGTCCACTAAGAAGCGCGTGAACCGCGTCTTTTCAAGTGCGATGACCAATCCAAATGAAAGAAGCAGTGTTAGCGGTGCAAGCAGCACATCGCGAACAATACCTTCAATGGCAAAAGCACCAAACACGTTAAACAATATGAGCACCACAACAAAGTGAGCCACATATACCCCCAAGACCCGTTGGCTCAAGGCAAAGGTCAGTGGCGTGTTTGCCCAGTTCGGATGATTAAGCAACAACGCAAACAAACCCATGGCCATGATAGGTGTGCCAATCAAGAAGTCGTGATTAGCCATCCAAACATCATATCGAGCAAGGTTAAAACCTTCAGCAAGGCAAAGCCCCATGCCGCCCATCAGCATCGCCCATGCGGTGTGCGTTGAAAACTGAATGTTTCTGCGGCGCATTTCTGCACCTGCGACCACCATGAGCAAACTGAAGAATGGGCCATTGCGACTAAAGATAGGAGTTTCGCCTTCCAATATTGGTTGATAGCTACCGGCACCTAGCCCCCACACATAGAGCCCAAGCGCGAGTGGCACCATTAAGGCTTCTTGTCGCTTGCGGATCAGCAGCGCCATTATCCCAAGTGCGCAAAGCAACCCAGGAATATACCAAAGGTGGACAAGTCCACCTTCAAAGCGCGTGTTGAGGGGGGTCTTCAGTAAGAAATCCCAGTAACCAGACCGCTCTGCGAGATACCCTTGCGACATGACAACGTCAAATCTAAACGGCAGCAGTAGATAGATGACACTCCATGCTAACCAAATGAGCGAAAGGGGCTTTGCATAGCGGAGAAAGGTCTCTTTCGGGTTTTGAGAGAGCTTAGGTTGAACAAAGTAGCCTGTGAGCAAAAAGAAAAAAGGCACCGCAAATCGGCAGATTTGGTTGATGACATCTGAAAGTGTATTGATGGATTCGGTGTACATTTCACCGCGTAATGGACTCGTATGGATAACAACGACGGCAAGAATGGCGAGAACACGGCCCATCTCGAGAGATGATAATCGAGAAGACGACATGAAAGCTCCTAGCTAAAGCAGTAACACAAAAAGCGTGGTGTTAAGAAGTGCGTTGAATATAAAGAAAATCCATTCGGATTCTGAGGTGGTTTTCTCGATTTTGCGAAAAGGTGTGAGTTTAGTCGTGAAAGTGACATTGTGTTGAGTGAAAAAGCATCAGTTTATGTGATGCAAAAATAAATCATCATGATTCATTATTCGGTTCTACCCTTACTTTTGCTCGTTAGAATCTCAACTACGAGTAAAAACGGGTGGAAAATGGCTCGCATCTGTTCATAAATGTGCCAAGAAATGCATGGTTGAACACTTATATTATATCGCTGTGTTCTACATGTTTCTTTACACGCCAACGCCTGCTATAATCGCCGCCCTTATATAAGCCAGTAATTGTTTATAGAGACGAACAATGACAGATCTAAGT
>JBELME010000126.1:0-11401 GCA_042096095.1 Enterovibrio sp. | reverse complement strand
TGCTGTTTAGCAAAGCCATCGTTATCTTCAATGGCACGACGCACCAAGGCATTCAGATTGATGCGGGAATAGTTGAACGTCATTTGTCCGGATTCGAACTTCTCGATATCAAGGATGTCGTTGATGAGCAACGTGAGTCGCTCGCAATTTCGCAGTGCCATCGTCAGCATACGGTGGCTTTTTTCAGGGATTTGATCCGCAAACTTCCCTAATACCAAACCAATAGCCCCTCGAATGGACGTCAGTGGTGTGCGCAGTTCGTGACTGACGGTGGCGATAAACTCGCTTTTGATTTGCTCATGCCGTTTTCGCTCGGTGATATCACGAATCACCCCGGTGAATCGCTTCTCTCCTGACACAAACATTTCGCTGATCGAAAGATCGGCATTGAACTCTGTGCCATCTTTACGCTTGGCGATGACTTCTCGCCCCATTCCTATGATTTTTGCGGGATTGCCTTGCAGATAGTTCTCGAGGTATTGGTCATGCTCAGACGCTTCTTTTTGCGGCATCAAAATATTGACGTTCTGGCCAATGACATCGCTCGCGCGGTAGCCGAATAGGCTCTCTGCGGCGGGGTTAAAACTGGCAATTTTTCCCTTAATGTCGATGGTGATAATGCAGTCGATGACGGTATCCACAATTGCCAATAACTGACTTTGCCCTGAAATGCGTTCGGCTTGAAGAGCGAGTTTATTTGAGGCGTCGAGTTTTTCTGTCGCATCGTTGAATGCGTCTGCCAGCATCGCGATTTCATCACCTTCTTGGGCGACGGAGATAGGGTACTTCCCTGATTTCACTTTTGTGGCGAGATGAGCAATCGGATCCGCCATGCGTCGTCCGAGGTTTCTTGCGATGATGATGGAAGGAACCAAAGCAAGCAGGCCTAAAAGACTGAGGCTAGTAAGCCATGGCGTGATTCCATTAAGGAGAAACAGGTAAGACTCTGAGTAAGTGATCGACACGTTAAAGTCAGACAAAACCTGCTCTTTTTTGGCTTCTTTCGTGATGGTGAATTTAAAACCTTGCCGTTCACTGTTGATGTATTTCCAGTTCTCGCCAATGTTAATGGTAAAGGCGTGTTTGGTTTCTTTCAGTGCACGTTGAATCAACACGTTGGCAGGAATACGTGTGATGATGCCACCCTGAACCGTATCGAAGTACACGATGGGTTCGATGATATAGAAAAAGCCGTCCCTGAACTTCAGGCTACCTTCAGACGTGTTTAGGGTGTCATACACCAACGCGGGCGTTAGCCAAACGGGATCAAGGTGATGGTGCCGAAACAGTGTGCTTCCCGAGTAATCGAACACCAAGGCATCTTGGACAATATTAAAGAGAGAGAGATCATCAAGCGCGTGGTGGAAGTAGGCTCGACCACCATCAATGTCGATCAAGCTATTGATAGACAATTTGCTGGACGCGGTGCGCGACACCGCGCGTTGCTGAACGCGTAATTCGGCATTGAGTGTGTTTAAACCGCTTTGAGCAAGATCGTCGAGGTGCGATTTGAACTGGCGTTCGATGCGCATGGCTTCTATAACGGTGGTCGCGCTCACAACGAAAACAAAGAACGCGACCAGCAGTTTTAAAATGGAACGGGAAAAGCCTTGTGCAATGCTGTTTTTAGACAACATTAAGGTGTGTTCTCCATAGGGCGTTTTTTCTCACTGTTCACCGTATCGCGTGGGGTGTGTTTACTGCCTACCGGATAAAGTGCCCCATCTTGATAACGGGCAAAGATATAATCTGAGCGCTCAAGGGCATCCTGATTGCCATGTGCAAAGGGTTCGACATAGTTCTTCATCAGTCCTGAGTGCTTATCAATTTTCTGCATCTCGTTTCGAATGCTTGTCATGTCCACTTTGCCAGCGCGTGTGGTGGCGGTGGCAAGCATGTTCATTAAGTCGTAAGCGTGGGCTGTGCCTGACGGTGCCACGATTTCGGTCGGCTCTGAGGTGCTATAACGAAGGTGATAACGCTTGGCGAGGTTTGAAACGTCCGCGTCGTTGTTATCAATAAAGCTGAAGGTCTGAAGCACACGAAGGTCAACGCGCTCTAAAGCGACAGATGCTTTTTGCGCAAAGTCCGATCCGGTAATCCCCCAGTGTGAAATGACGCTTGGCGGAGAGACACGCTGTGCCAGCTCAGACACAAACTTCTCGCCTTCTACGGGATTCCCCACGTAAATTACCACTTCCGCCCCTTTCTTGATCAGACGATCGACTTTTGATGAGAAATCGCGTTCGCCCCAGTTAAACCACTCAATATGGGAAGGGGACAGTTTGCGCTTGCTCAGCGCTTCAGTGAGCCCGGTGTAATTGCTGCGTCCCCATCCATTATTGACCAGCAATAAACCGACATTGTCTGAGATTTCCAATGCGCCATTGAGCAAGAACTCGGCGGCATATTCATCACGCACTGACACTCGGAACACAAAGTTTGGCGATTTTGTGTTGTCGATGATCGGGGTGGCTGCCGCCCAAGGGGCAAGCATAAGCACTTTTTTGTGGTGAATGAGATCAAGCTGGGCGAGTACAACTGGGCTACTGATCCCACTGAATACGCCAATCAGGTTTGGCAATTCCGCAAAGGTTTCGAGGTTGTCGAGGCCGCGTGACGGGATCATGGAATTATCACGGGCCACCAGCGCCACTTCTTTGCCGAGTAAGCCGCCTTGCTCGTTGATTTCATCAATGGCGAGTTCAATACCTCGGCGGATGGAAAGACCTGAATTGGCCGAGTTGCCACTGAGATCGGCATCCAACGCCACCAAGAGTTTTTCTGGGTGAGGTTCAGCCCAATTCTCACGGGCTTGTAAGATTTGCTCGACCATCGCAGTGCCTAAACGCAGGCGATATCGCTCGAGCAGTAGGCCTGACTCTTCTTTTAACCAGCGGATGAGCGCTGGTGACGCGTTTGATACCGTCGTTTTGGCTTTCAATATGTCTAACGCTTGGGCGTTTTGCTGAATCGAAAGGTCGTATTGGTATTTTGTTGCTTCTCTGGCTGCTGCTCTCACGGCTTTTCTGTTGGTCGGTGAGAGTGCGTTATGCGATTTGAGCGACATGGCAACCACAAACGAGAGGTAGCCATGATTGGTCATGAGCACATTTGCGTCATCGACATTGATGCTCGCCATGTTCGCGATGGTGTCCTCTTGCCCATCAATGGCTTCTTTTTTGAACGCATTCTCTGTGTGGCGTGCGGCGATGGGCACCGTTGCGCCGCCCCAAGCCTTAAACTGATCGCGAAGCAATGGGCTTTCCATGATTTTAAAGCGTCGCTGTTGGAAATCTTCGGGAGCATCTAATGGCGATGTGGTCATGATTTGCTTAAAACCACCCCGCCACATTGACAGGCCAATAAGGCCTTGGATGTCTAACTTGGAGAGCAAAAGCTTTGCAGCGCTGCTATCGAACACGCGATCAACCGCCGCTTCGTCTTCGAATAGAAAAGGCAAATCAAACAACTGCATATCTGGCGCGATGTAGGAAAGGCGAGAGGTGGGCGTGATGGTGAAATCGAGTAACCCCTTTTGTACTGCCGCGACCATTTCTCGGTCAGAAATACGGGAGTTAGACTCGATAAATTTAATTTTTATCTCGCCCTTCGTTTTTTCATCAACAAGTTCAGCGAAGCGTTTGGCTGCCAAGTATTCCGCACTTTCTGGATGACTGGTGAGTGCGATCGTCATCGAATTATCTTCTGCGGTGTTGCTAGAAATGGCCTTGGTCGACGGTGCATTTGAGTCACAACCTAACAGACTCAAGAGAAATCCAATTGCCGCGAGATAACGCTTCATATTCTTCCCCAAACTGCGCCGCGTCTTCTCGTAAAGCACCACGATGAAGGCAAACGCTTTTTAATGATTTATATAGAGATTAGAAATGAGACGTAAGATTCGCCAGTGAGAAAATGTATAAATGAGAGGATCAAAATCGTCAAAATTAGTGTGCTGTGCTAGCAGGTTGCGAATGGCAACTGTTGCGATGTTGAGTGAATGCTTTCAACACACTGAAAGTAAGAAGAAATAAAAACGTGAGGAGAAATTTATCGAAATGATCTTTTAACGAATTATTTTGCTAAATGCCAGTGTATTGATAGATAACTCGAACAAATTTTGTTATCACCAACGTATAATGTCGAGAAAATCATGTATCGAAGTATGGTCTTATGAACAAGCAACATGTCTATATTGTTTCAGAAAATGAAGCCTGGTCAGAGGTAGTTGTCGCTTGTCTTTCCATGGTTTTTCATCGAACCATGATTGCATCGTGCTCTTCTGCAGAGAAACTCTGGGGGTTGGGTGAGAACGATATTGTTATCTTCGATAAAACCACCTTGGGTAACCCTTCTTCTTTGTTGATCTCTCCGATCGAACGAGGCGGTAGCTGGGTGATCGTCAACGGCGAAGCGGTGGATGAAGAAAGCGTCGCTGGTCTGATTTCGTTGGGCTTTTCTGGCCTAATTGTTGAGCCTTTCACGTTGGAAATGTTACCGCGCGCGTTAAGAACGATTGCGTCTGGCCAAATGTGGTTTAGCCGAGAGGCGATGTCACAGGCGCTCAAGCATTTGGTGAAAGCGGGCGGACTTTCTTGTCACTCCGTCAATGTGCTGGGGGCGAAATTCTCTCTCTCTAGCCGTGAACAGCAAGTGTTCCTTCACTTGCTTCAAGGGAAAAGCAATAAAGACATTGCGGTGCAACTGCACTTGAGCCCAAGTACTGTGAAGTGTCATGTGTCGAGCATCCTACTGAAAACAGGTAAGCACAGTCGCAATCAATTGAGCACATTGCTGTTGGAAGAAGATGTGGATCAACCTATTGATCTTATCGCATAGTCCCCCTACCTAAACCACCTGAAGATGCGCGAATGGCGGCCATCCTTTTTGGGCCATTGCACTGTTCATCTTCAAATTGTTTGGGTATAGCCCGATATTAGTCCCTTTTAACGCATGGAATTAGACATGTGGTCGATACTCAACTAGCTGCAAAGTATTTAAAGTTCTTCCGGTAAAGACATGGTAGTCATAACCCTTGGAGAACAAAATGAAACGTGTAGTTGGTAGTATCGCTCTGGCATTACTTTTTTCTGCTGGCGCAAGCGCAAGTGATTGGTAAAGCACGCCTCGTGACGATGGTCAAACGCAATTCTACGTTGATCTAAAAGGTGAAGTGCCTAAGCGCTGCCAAATGTACTCAACGCAAGACAAAACCATTGAATTAGATGTAAACAACACCAATGCAAAAACCAGCGACTTTAAGTTCAGCGCTTGGTGTAACACAGACAACGCAAAAGGATTGCTTGTTGTTGGTGCACATGCATTTAAAAACCAAAATGGTAAAGACGTGATTCCTCTGACCGTTGCATTCAATGGCCAAAGCGGCGTGATTGATAGCAATAACGATGCACAAAGTGGCCACGCAATCCAAACCACCATTGATGTAAACAACAGCACTGTGGGTTACATGAGCGAAACCAAAACATTGAACATCACACCGACAATCAATGGTTGGGAAAAAGCGGGTGAGTACAAAACATCGATGTACGTCTCTCTTTACCCACGTTAAGCATCACTTTTCATTTGTAAGTTAGGGGCCTGAGGGCCCCTTTTGAGGATTATATGCGTGTATTCAGATCGCTACTGATAGCGCTTTTGCTGTTTTCTCCGATTACAAAAGCCTTCGAACTTCTGCCAATGGTGTCGTTTTTCTCTGATCACGGCAGTAAAAGCGAACAATTCTTTCAAGTACATAACACGACGGGGTTACCCCTTCCTCTCGAAATCTTTGTGAAACAAAGGGCCATCGCCGAGAATGATTCAGAAACCCTGATTGATTCGGAAGACTTCATTGTTTTTCCACCGCAAGCGCTTATCCCTCCGGGTAAAACGCAAATGGTGAAGGTGAAGTACATCGGTGATTTGATCGATGCATCCACCTCATACCGCATTATTTTCAGCCAATTGCCGATTCAAGATGAAGAGAAGAAAAGCAGCATCAAATTGCTTTTCCAAATCGGGGCGTTGGCGTTTGTTACCCCTGATCATGTTGAGAACCTCGTCGAGGCGGATGTGTCCCTGAAAGGCAATACAACCCCTGAGCTTTTGTTAGAAAACAAAGGAACGGGTGTGGTGGTGATTTCGGATTTGTCTTTCAACGTGAAGGCGGATGACACGTCCTACATATGGCAGTGGGAAGACATTAAAGATTTGGTCGACCGTCAGTTCTTGGTGCCGGGTGAAAGTACCCGCGTGTCTGTAGAAACCTTACTGACGAAAAAACATGCCTCACTTAGCGTGGATGTGAAGGGGGACGAGTGACTATCGGCGAGCGTTTGCGCGTCGTTTGGCTCCTCCTGTTTGTTTCCTTCTCAGTTAGCGCCATGACATTTACCGTGCCCCTCTCGATTAACGATCGAGAGCTGGGTTCTGTGCCTGTTTCTCTGTCTGGCATGGACGTGGATGCGGTTTCCGTATCAGAACTCAAAGCGCTGTTAGGGAAACGTGTCGACGCGGGCATTTGGCAAGCATTGTCAGACGAGAAAAGCATCAATGCAGAAGGTATGGTGCCCTTAAAGACGCTGGCGGAAAAAGGCGTTGAGTTGGTTTTTGATGCGTCGACGTTATCACTCTCCGCGCACATTTCGAGTGACGCCTTTGGTCAAGCAAACGTCGACTTTGGCGAAGGCTACGAACCGTTTTACCCCTCCGAAAGCAGTACCTTCAGTTGGCTAAACAGCATTAACTTCGCCCATACCGAAAGCTGGGAGGGCGATACCGCCGATCACTTTTCTTCTATTGATTGGCTCGCTCAAATGAACCTAGGGGGCGCATCCGGCATTAACCTTGATGCGGCCAACTATTTTGAGGTTTCTGACAGCCATTCGCAGGTGTTGCGTGGCGAGTGGCAGTTTTTTTATGACAACCCGAATGCACCTTACCGCGTTTCAGTGGGCGATGTGGAATCCGGCGTGTCAGGGTATGTATCCAACATGAGCCTTGGCGGCTTGTCGATTGAAAGTGATTACGCTGAACTGCAACCGCAACGCGTGATTGGGCCAAACAATCATCAAGAGCTGATCCTCAAAGAAAGCGCGGAAGTTGAAATTGTCGTCAATGGTCAGGTGATTTTCAGTGGCCGTCAGGATGCAGGGCGTTTCAACCTGATGAACTTGCCGATGGACAATGGCGCGAATGACATCACTGTGCATGTCACGTATCTGTCCGGCAAAACGGAAACCTTTGTGTTTACGCAGTTTTATAACAGCAGCTTGCTCAATGAAGGCATGGTGAATTACGCCTTCAGTGCGGGTGTGCCGTCGGTATTTGAAGACAAAGGCATCAGCTATTTAGAGACGTGGGCGATGAATGGTTTTGTCGAATATGGTGTGTCGTCTTGGTTAACCGTGGGGGCGAACGGCATCGCGGCGAAATACGGCTACATTGCCGGCGGTGTCGTGACCATTGGCACCGACGTGGGCAACCTGTCGAGCCGTTTTGCGCTAAGCGATCACCAAGAAGGCGAAACGGGTAATGTCGTTTCTGTGAACGTGGAAAGCGCGATCATTGGCACGTCAGAAAGCCAAACGCCGAACTTGAGGTTGGGCGTCGAATTTGCTGATGGGTACACCGCATCGCCATGGGAAGAAGCGGCGCTTCCTGTGTCTTACGCGCGGTATTTGGCGAACTATGTGTTGTCGATCAATGACCGCTGGGATGCGACGTTTTCTGGCTCTTACATGGATGACACCAATGACGAAACCCAAACCAGCACCACGTCCATGCTTAACTGGAAACGCGGCGATATCACGTTGGGTGCAGGCGTGAGCTACACCAAGAAAAGCACGGATGTCGCGTCTGATACACGGTATTTCTTCACGTTCGACTGGCGTTGGAACCATCAAAAGTATGGCTATAACCTGGGGCGAGCTACAACAGCACAGATAACCAAACGCGCGTGGACATGAGTCGCACCAACAACGAACGAGTGGGAAGTGTGGGCTTTAGAGCGCTCGCGGAATATGACGAGCAACGGGATCGCCAAAATGCACAGCTGAGTTACACCGCTAATCGTGTGCGATTGGAAGGTGAAATCGAGCGCACTGCGTTCAGTGATAGCAATATGGATGTGGGCTATAAGGCGTCCATTCGCGGCAACACTGCGATTGGTATCGCTGACGGAAAAATCGGATGGGGCAGGGCAAAACCTGGGCCTTTCCTTGTTACTCAGCTTCACCCGTCGTTGGCGGATCATGAAGCGCACATTGGCGTGGCGCAAGACGGCAAATACAAAGCGGCGGCGACATCCATGGTGGGAGGCTTATTGCCGCTGGATGTGCCTTACGCACGCAATACCGTTGATCTGAGTGTACCCAATGCGCCCATGGGATATGACTGGGGTGAAAGCCGTCACACTATCTCTCCCGGTGCGGCCACAGGGCATGTCGTGATGGTGGGGTCAGATTCGTCCTATACCGCCAAGGGTGTGCTTTTGGGCCAAGGTGGTAAGCCGATTTCTTACCTGCAAGGCGAGCTTACGAAAGACGGTGTGTCTCACGCGTTTTTCACCAACAAAACAGGGCGTTTCTTTGTTCAGGGCGTTGGTCCCGGCACCTATGTGTTGACCATTGGTTATCAGCGCTATCAGCCAATGACATTGGATGTGGAAGACGCTGATCACCGCTTAATTGAACTGGGCACCCTGACGATGGAATGTATCGAGGAGAACTGTGATGCAAATCCTTAAATCAATAAAGGCGATGGTGACGAGCTGCATTGTGCTCTCTGCGCTGTCTTTTCATGCGGCTGCCAGCGTCAGCAGCGCGGCGGGCGATGTGCAAACGATGCCAGCCTGTGAAGGCAGTTGGTCGCTGGATGTGAAAACCACCTCGGCGGTGGAAGAGCGCAAAGGCCAGCGCGGCGTGTGGATCCCAGCCACTGTGTATTTGGATCGCAATCTTACGCAATGCGCGCGCGAGTTGGTGATTAAACCTGCACAAGGCGGTGTGCCTCGCTTGAGTGGCCCGCGATCGCACCATGATTACGAACTAAAAAACACATCGCGGCAGCTTCTGCCTACCGTTAATGGTGACGAAGCGGTGATGCGGCTTTATGGCAAGGCATCGACGAACTTTTGGGTTTACATTCCTGCTGCGAAAGACTTTTCGCCGGGTAGCTATGCCAGCACCTTAGATCTGACGTTGAGCAAAGGCAATGACCAAACCATCAGCAAGCAGGTGTATTCGTTTCACTATCAGGTGAAGCCTTATGTGCGTGCAAAATTGGTGAGCACCAATGAGCGTTGGCTGAAACCATCTGGCACATCTGTTCGTGTGCACCTTGGCGACCTCACCCAAAGCAATCGACGCGATTTACCGGTGTTCATGGAAAGTAACGGCTTTGTCAGCATGGCCCTTTCCTCGCAGAACAAAGGCAATTTGGTCAGCGTCTCTAACAAGCGAAACAAAGTGCCGTATCAAGTGATGTTTGCAGGCAAGAAGGTTGAGCTGGTGGATGAGGTTGTGTTTGATATCGGCAACCGCCCGTTCCACCAACAAAAAGTCACGCTTTCCTTTCTGAATAAGCCAGAGCCTTACGCGAGGGGAGGGCAATATGAGGATGTTGTCACTGTCAGTTTGTTTGCGCGATGAACTGTTGACGTTTTTCAGGTTAGCAGCGTGGCAATGCAGCAAGAAAGCCGCCGACTAAGGCGGCTTTCTCAGGTTGAATCAGATGCTTCCTGTCTTTTTATTGCCTTTCTTTCCATCGACTCAGGTGTTAACTCAACTCCTGACTGCCGCCACCACTAATGGTCAGCACTTGTCCACTCACCCACGCTGCTGCAGGGGAACACAAAAACAGCGCGGCAGACGCGATATCATCGGTTTTCCCTAATCGGCCCAGTGGCGTGTGTTTCAGCATGGCTTTTTCAATGTCTGGCGTGAGCACTTTTTCTAGCGCCGCAGTACGGATTGCGCCTGGTGCAATGGCGTTCACCCGAATGCCCATCGGCCCCAAATCAAAGGCAGTGTTACGGGTGAGATGATTCACAGCGGCTTTTGATGAACCATAAGATGCCATGTGCGAGTTTTTGTTTTCACCCGCCATCGAACTGATGTTGAGCATCGCGCCACCACCTGCTTTCTCCATCTCCGTTGCGCATAACTGCATTAACCGAAACGGCGCAAACACATTGAGTTGATAGGCCCATTCGAAATCGGTCATCGACATATCAAACGTTTTCGGTCCGCCACCACCTGCGTTATTCACTAAAATGGTGACCTTGCCAAAGGTTGTGATTGCACGCTCGATAAGCGCGACACGATCAACGTCGAGGGTGACATTACAACTCGCTGCAATGGCAAACCTGCCCGTGGCATTGATAGCGGAAGCCACCTCGTTCGCCGTCTCCAAATTCAGATCGCTCACCACCACGGATGCGCCTGCATCCGCAAACATTTCTGCAATACGCCGACCAATGCCCGCCGCTGCACCCGTGATAATGGCGACCTGCCCATCAAGGTTGAATTGTTGAATCGCAGACATAACAAAACCCTCTTCACAATGATGCACTGAGGGTAGTTGTGGCTGAATCAACAAAGCGGTTTATTGTTGATACAGCGTGGTGATCAACCAGAGAGTGGAGGCTACTATGAAGAAAGCGTTGAGAAAGGGATTGGGCAGAAGAAAGCCGAGCAATGCGCTCGGCTTCGAATTTCAGTGGGTTCGCAGTAAGCGATTAACGCGCTGAAACCGCTTTAACCAGCGCGGCAATGCCATCCCAGTCGCCGTTGTCCATCAGGTCAGTTGGCACCATCCACGTACCGCCACACGCAACAACGCTTTTTAGCGCAAGGTAATGATCAACGTTGGCAGGGCTAACACCGCCTGTTGGCATAAAGCTCACAGGGTAAACCGCGCTGAGTGCTTTCAGCATGTTCACGCCACCAGAAGGCTCGGCTGGGAAGAACTTCAACGTTTTCAGGCCCATTTCCATGGCTTGCTCAACCAAACTTGGGTTATTCACACCCGGCACGATTGGCATGTTGCGCTGTTGGCAGTATTTCACGGTGGTTGGGTTGAAACCCGGGCTCACGATGAAATCCACGCCAGCGTCGATAGCAATGTCGACCTGTTCCGTCGTCAATACCGTGCCTGCACCAATCAGCAGCTCAGGGTAAGCGTCACGCATAATACGAATGGATTCCGCAGCTGCTTCTGTACGGAAGGTCACTTCAGCACATGGCAGGTTATTTTCTACCAACACTTTTGCCAGAGGCAGCGCATGAGCGACATCGTTAATCGCAATAACAGGTACGATTTGGATTTCTTTTAGTCGCTGTTCAATCGTTTTCATTATTTACCTCTACAAAATGAAGCTAAGTGTTGCGACGATAAT
>JBELME010000125.1:0-11451 GCA_042096095.1 Enterovibrio sp. | reverse complement strand
AAGGCCAGCGCGTGGCGCAACTTCAACGGAACCATTCAACATACAGGTGCTGAATTTAACGTCTTGTTTGTCGAGGTAATCTTTAAGAATGTTTGGATAGGTCGTTGCAATGCGTTTGCCCGCAAGATCTTGCGGGCCGTTGTAATCTTGGTCTTTTTCAACAGCAACAGACAAGCGACAACCGCCAAAGTCTAGACGACGCAGCTTGTTGTATTCGCTCGGCTCGCCGACTTTAACGCGCTCCAAACGCACTTCTTCCAGTTCGTTTTCGCCGATAACACCGAGGTCAACCACACCATCCATGATGAGGCCTGGGATGTCGTCATCGCGTACCAAGAGTAAGTCGATAGGCATGTTTTCAGCGTGCGCCACAAGGCGGTCGCCAGAAACATTGATTTTAACACCACAACGTTTTAGCAGCTCAAAGCACTCTTTTGCTAGGCGGCCTTTCTTTTGTATTGCGATTCTTAAGCGTTCAGTTTGCATGATCTAATCCCTGTATCTTTGGTTTCAACGCTCCCGTCTAGGAGACGTTGCAACAATTTTAAATCCTAAAATGTAAAAAACCCCCGGAAGGTTCGCTTCCGGGGGTCTGAATCTTGTATTCGCTTTCAATGACCGTTGGAAGAACTTAATCCTTGTCTTCCAGTCGAAACCAATCTTCCCGAAAGACTACTCAGGATGGTGATGATGGTGAATGGTCATGAGCGATTTTTGCATATTTACTTGACTACCTTGTCTGCGTATTTGTGTAAACCAGAACACAATGTTTGCCATGTGCATCATAAATTGGTTTAACTTTTACTTGGCATCAACACTAACAAACTCACTAAATATTGCAACAAGTAATTTGTGGATTTCTACATTTACGGAAGGGGTTCGCGGGGAAAGGCAAGAAACGCTGAGTTGACTCGCATTTGAAAGACACTTTAGTGACAGTTAGATGACTCTTTTTTGCAACGCCTTTCGAGCGGATAAAGAGGCCGCTCTCTTGATTACAGGGCGATGCCTTGGCATTGAAAAGACGGTTTTCTTTCAGATTTATGTGTTTAAGGGATTCTAGACGTAAATATCAAGTAACCCGTCTTTTTTCTTTTTGTCTGTTTTATTCGCGGTCTCGTTGTTCGATGCCTCTTGCTCATCATTTTCGATATCGCGCTCGGCATTAGATTTCGTTGCATCTTGCTTCAAGATGGTACCGACTTTCTTGAGCGGTGCTTCTGTTAATTTGGGGAACCAAGTCATCATCAATCCTCATGATCCGTTCCCCTATGTTATCGGCGTTAGTTTACTCGACTTGAGCGTTTTTTAACCGCAGCATTTTTTGTGTTTCTTTCCACTACCACATGGGCAAGGGTCGTTGCGGCCAACTTTTTGTTGTTGTGGGTATTCGCCATCAAGGTAATACCATACTGTGTCATTGCCTTTTTGCTCGGTGACAAAACGGGATTTTTCTTGCAGGCAATACTCGTTGCCGTTTTCTGCGTAGTGCGCCTTGAATTGCACGTAACCCAGGTTGCCTTCGGCTTCAACAGAGCTTGCGATCACTTCTAGGCCCAACCACTCACTGTTGACGGATTGTGCAATGGCATCACGGTGCTTTTCTGCTTCACAGGATGGGTGATACGTCTCTATCACAAAATCCACCAAGCTCAATGCATGCGCGCTGTAGCGTGAGCGCATCAACGTCTCAGGGTGGTCAGCATTCGCGTGGTTGATATGAACAGGTTCACAACAGTCACGGTACAGTTTAGTGCTGCAACACGGACACGCTGACTTGCGCGCAAGAGAAAGATCAATGCTAGGTTGTTTTTCGGTCATGAGGTTTGTGGACATGAAAAGACGCTCGATAAAGTAAAATCGCGCCTATTTTCAAAGGCAACAGAAACAGAGTCAAGATAAGCCTGAACACGACTTAAATGAGTCTGTGACAGCGATGAAAAAGGCGAAGCGTTCAGACCGCTTCGCCTTCATGATTGCTTAGGGGTTACTTAACAGCTGCTTACCTAAAAAGCGTGCAAATACCAATCGTATTCTAAGCCCGTTATATGCTGTTCAAACTCTTCCAATTCCTTCTCTTTGCACGTGACGAAAACATCCACGAAATCGGTGCCGAGGTATTCACGCATTGGCTCAGATTGCGAAAGCACGCGCAGCGCATCACGCAGGTTGGTGGGTAACGCATCAAATTCCATTTCTTTGTCGTAGGCATTGCCGACAACGGGCTCTGAGGGCTCGATTTTGTTTTCAATGCCATAAAGGACTGAGGCCAGCAGGGCGCTCATCATGAGATAAGGGTTTGCGTCTGCGCCCGCCACGCGGTGTTCAATGCGTGTCGCTTCCGGCGCATCCCCCGGGATACGCAGCGCCGTGGTGCGATTTTCAACTCCCCAAGTCGCGGCATTCGGCACGTAGAAGTCCGGGCTGAAGCGACGGTAGGAATTGATGTTCGGACAGAGGATTGCCATGTAATCCGGCATCAAGGACAACATACCGCCTAAGGCCCAGCGCAATGTGTCTGTCATTTCCCCATTTTCAGGTGGCTGGAAGACGTTGTTGCCTTCTTCATCGACCAAACTGATGTGAACGTGCATGCCGTTACCGGCTTGATCAGCATAAGGCTTTGCCATAAAGGTGGTATCAAGCTCATGTTCGTGGGCTACTTGCTTGATCACGCGTTTAAGCAAAAGGGCATAGTCACAGGCTGCGAGCGGATCATTGGTATGGGTAAGGTTAATCTCGAATTGCCCAGGGGCGGATTCTGCGACGATGGTGTCCGCAGGTAAGCCTTGCTCTCGCGCAGCATCAATGATGCCAGTGAGGAATTCAGAGTATTCATCCAAGTCATCCAGCGAATAGACTTGTGTGTTTTCGGGGCGTCTGCCTGTCACGGGGGAAATCGGTGGCAGTGGTGCTTGGCCAGATTCCTGACTGTCGATTAAGTAGAACTCCAATTCAAACGCCGACACAGGCGTTAAGCCTTTGTCTTTTATCTGTCGGACAAGGCGTCGCAAGATCATGCGGGGATCGCCGAAGAAAGGGGTTTGTGGATCTTCGTACATTTCGAGCAGCAATTGTGCGATAGGGCGCTTTTGCCAAGGTTGAGTGGTGAGCGATCCGGCGACGGGAAAACAGATGGCATCGGATTCTCCAATCTCCAACCCTAATCCCGTTTCTTCTACCGGATTGCCTTTGATGTTCATGCCGTAGATAGAGATAGGAAGGGCGATACCGTGCTCATAAGCTTTTGGTAGCTTGTCTTTCTCGACGCGCTTCCCGCGAACAATACCATTCATATCAATCAGTAACAGGTCTATGAATTCCATTTCTGGGTGTTCTGCGAGAAATTGCGATGCCTCGTCAGGGTCGGGCAGCGCGGTATCTTTTTCCTTGAACAAAGCCTTGTCTGTTTGATATCGCATATGTCACCTGTCTGGGTGTAAATTATATCAATCACTCTTGATGATATCTTTGAGTGAATAGTAAACCCTATTGGATGTCAACCGCGTCTCGGCTCACAAAAAACATCTTATCTCATAAAATCAATGCGATAAGGTGCGATAAATCAAACCATTACCAATGTTAAGAA
Source organism: Enterovibrio sp. (assembly GCA_042096095.1). Classification (GTDB taxonomy): domain Bacteria; phylum Pseudomonadota; class Gammaproteobacteria; order Enterobacterales; family Vibrionaceae; genus Enterovibrio. The sequence continues at coordinate 7,862 of JBELME010000125.1, read as the reverse complement.
AATGAAAAATAAAACGAACGCAAATGTTGATTGGCTCTCTTGCGTAATTTATTTTTAACGTGTAGCGTGTGAAAAAACGAACGCACAACAGATAATGTAAAACATCACAGGCTTTTTAAATCGCCGCCTCATCACGTATTGAAACGTAATGGATGTGAAATACGAGGAACGTGAAATAAAGGGCGAGCATTTTGTGATGTGGACACAGAACCAGTGCGAACCTTGGATCGATAAAGAGATGGATTGATAAAGAGGTGTTTATGACTCGCTCAGCAATGCCTATGGTCGGAGTGAGCGGCTGCACAAGCCAGCTAGGGTTACATCCTTTCCATATCGCCGGAGACAAATACCTCAAAGGGGTGTCAGACGGTGCCAATTGCTGTCCATTAATTATTCCTGCGTTGGGTGATGCGCTGCCTATGCGCGATCTGCTTTCATCACTCGATGGCATTCTCTTCACAGGATCTCCGTCCAACATTGAACCCCATCATTATTCAGGTACACCCAGCGAGCCGGGAACAGAGCATGATCCTGCGCGTGATGCCACCACACTCCCTCTGATGAAACTTGCGTTGGAAATGGGCATACCTTTCTTGGCAATATGCCGAGGTTTTCAAGAAATGAACGTGGTGATGGGCGGGACGCTTCATCAAAAATTGCACGACGTGGGTGGTTTCATTGAACACCGCGAAGACAAAACGGCGCCGGTTGATATTCAATACGGCCTTTCTCACACCGTAAACATTGAACCCGGGGGCATTCTCTGCGAGGCGTGGGGTCGCACTTCTGCTGACGTTAATTCTGTTCATACCCAAGGTATAGACAGGTTGGGTGAAGGATTGCGACCTGAAGCGACAGCCCCTGATGGCTTGATCGAAGCCATGTCCGTTATCAATGCGAAACAATTTGCTTTAGGTGTGCAATGGCATCCTGAGTGGAAGGTCACAAAAAATCCCTTTTATTCAGCTATCTTCGAAGTATTCGGAAATGCCTGCAGACAGCGAGCGAAGGAACGTGAGAAAGCCAATGAATAAATTAAAGAAATGGTTAAAAGAGAATGAAATCACAGAAGTAGAGTGCGTGGTCGGCGATTTGTCTGGGATTGCACGCGGCAAAATCGCCCCTGTCGATAAGTTCATCAGTGAAGGTGAAATGCGCCTACCTGAGAGTGTATTGCTTCAAACTGTGACCGGTGATTATGTTGATGATGATATTTATTACGCGTTGTTAGATGAAGCGGATATCGACTTCATTTGTAAGCCAGACGAAGACGCTGTTTACCTCTTGCCGTGGACCGTCGAAAAAACCGCGCAAATCATTCATGACACCTTCGACAAGATGGGAAACCCCATCGATCTGACGCCTCGAAACGTACTCAAAAAAGTCCTCAAGCTCTATGAAGAGCAAAACTGGCAACCTGTGGTGGCGCCAGAAATGGAGTTTTACCTCACCGCGCGAAGTGCCGATCCGGATTTACCACTAGAGCCGCCGATTGGGCGTTCAGGCCGTGTTGAGACTGGTCGTCAGTCGTTTTCCATCGATGCAGCCAACGAATTTGATCCTCTGTTCGAAGACATGTACGAGTGGTGTGAAACGCAAGGCTTGTCGATCGATACCTTAATCCATGAAGAAGGTGTGGCGCAGATGGAAATCAATTTCCGTCATGGCGATCCTTTGGTACTCGCTGACCAAGTGTTTGTGTTCAAACGTACGCTGCGAGAAGCGGCTCTCAAACACAATGTTGTCGCGACGTTTATGTCCAAGCCAATCACCGACGAGCCGGGCAGCGCGATGCATTTGCATCAAAGTATTTTGGATACCAAAACGGGCAAAAACGTCTTCACCAGCGAAGATGGCACCAGCTCATCACTTTTCTACGGTCACATTGCGGGTTTGCAACAATACATCCCTCAAATGCTGCCGTTGTTTGCGCCTAACGTGAACTCCTTCCGCCGCTTCCTCCCAGATACGTCTGCGCCTGTGAACGTGGAATGGGGTGAAGAAAACCGTACTTGTGGCTTGCGCGTCCCGAATTGTTCTCCGCAAAACCGCCGCGTTGAGAACCGTCTACCGGGTGCTGATGCCAACAGTTATTTGGCGATCGCAGCGAGCTTATTGTGTGGCTACATCGGCATGATGAAAGAGTTAAAACCGACGTCACCCGCACAAGGACGAAATTACGAAATTCGAAGCCCAATACTGCCCTACACCCTAGAGAGCGCGCTTGAATCCATGGAAGCGTGTGACGAAGTGGCGGAATATCTCGGTGATGCGTTTGCGAAGGCCTACATCGCGGTGAAACGCAAAGAACAAGAGAACTTCAAGCGCGTGATCAGTTCGTGGGAGCGTGAGTTCTTGTTGCTAACGGTCTAAGCGTTATCGGTTTAGGGGCATCAAACCCAAACCCAAACGAAAAGCCAAGAAGCCAATAAACAAAGAAACCAGCGAGAAAAGAACAATGAAGAAAAGGTGGCAACCTGCATGACGTAGCGCGGGTTGCCGATGACAAACCAACATGGATGTGGAGGTCGTATGACACACGCCGTGCAAAACCAAGATACACAAACCCTACAAGCGTTAGACAATTCGCATTACCTTCACCCTTTCAGTGATCACAAGTCGCTGCGTGAAAAGGGTGCGCGAATGATTGTGCGAGCTGAAGGGGTGTACATTTGGGACAGCGACGGTAACCGTATCCTTGATGGCATGGCAGGTCTGTGGTGTGCCAATATTGGCTATGGTGAAAAGCGTTTGGCGGACGCTGCGCAGCGCCAAATGCAGGAACTGCCTTACTACAACAGCTTTTTCCAATGCGCGCATCCTCCCGTGGTTGAACTTGCCAAAGAGATTGCTGATCTCGCGCCTGAACACATGAATCAGGTGTTCTTCACGGGGTCTGGGTCGGAATCTAATGACACTGTGCTGCGCATGGTGCGTCACTACTGGACACTCAAAGGCCAACCTGAAAAATTCACCGTTATTGGCCGCCACAATGGCTATCACGGTTCTACCGTTGCCGGTGCGAGCCTCGGTGGCATGAAAGCCATGCACAAACAAGGCGGCTTGCCCATTCCGGGTATTCACCACATTCCCCAGCCTTATTGGTTTGGTGAAGGGGGGGATCTCACGCCAGAAGCGTTTGGTATCCAGGCCGCACAAGAACTCGAAAAAGCCATTCTCGAACTCGGCGAAGACAAGGTTGCCGCCTTTATTGCTGAACCTTTCCAAGGGGCGGGTGGCGTGATTATCCCTCCTTCTACTTATTGGCCTGAAATAGGCCGCATTCTTGAAAAATACGACATCCTCATGATCGCAGACGAAGTGATCTGTGGCTTTGGCCGAACGGGCGAATGGTTCGGTAGCCAACATTTTGGTATCAAGCCTGATTTTATGCCGATCGCGAAAGGCATGACCTCCGGATACATCCCGATGGGCGGCGTGATTGTGAGCGATCGCGTGGCGAATACCTTCGAAGAAATGGGCGGTGATTTTAACCACGGGTACACCTATTCAGGGCATCCCGTTTCTGCGGCTGTGGCGCTCGAAAATCTGCGCGTGATGAAAGAAAAGAATTTGGTCCAGTATGTCAAAGAAGACATTGGTCCCTACTTGCAACGCAAATGGCAAACACTGGCTGACCACCCCTTGGTGGGAGAAGCACGAGGTGTTGGACTTGTCGCGGCCATTGAATTGGTGAAAGACAAAGCAACACGTGGACGATTCGATGAATCTGTCGGTATTGGTGAAATTTGTCGCGACTTGAGTGTCGAGAACGGCCTTGTCATGCGGGCTTGCGGCGACACCATGATCATCAGCCCACCGCTTGTCATCTCACATTCGGAAGTGGATGAACTTGTTGAAAAAGCGAGCTTGGCCTTGGATCTCACCTTCGAGCATCTTAAACGCCTCGATGCGGTGTAGCGTTAATGTAAGGGATATCAACAGGACACGATCTCATGCGTGCATTTCGGTGTGCGCACACCATCACGCCAGATTGGATAGATCTGGTTGGGAGACAGGGATGTGATAGTGCGCTCTATCTCCGTACGGAAAGGACCCAAAGGAGAAAACATGAAAATGGCAATCCGAAATAAGACCACCGCAGTTGCCCTTGCGGGGCTATTGGCGTCAACGGGGCTGGTGGTTTCTGCCGGTGCTCATGCAGAAGAAATCCTTCGTATCTACAACTGGAGCGATTACATCGCCGAAGACACGATCGAGAACTTCGAAAAAGAAACAGGTATTAAAGTGACCTATGACGTGTACGACAGCAATGACGTACTCGAAGCCAAACTGCTATCAGGAAACTCTGGTTATGACCTGGTCGTGCCTTCCAGTAATTTCCTCGCCAAACAAATCCAAGCAGGTGCGTTCCAAAAGCTGGATAAAGCGCTTCTGACCAACAGCGGCAACCTTGACCCAGCCATGATGAAACGCCTCGAAATGGCTGATCCGGGCAACCAGTATTCAATCCCTTACCTTTGGGGCACCAATGGTATTGGCTACAACGTAGAAAAAGTCAAAGCGGCACTGGGTGGGCCACTGCCAGAGAACAAATTGGATTTGCTCCTAGACCCGAAATACGCGGCCAAGCTGAAAGACTGCGGGATTGCTGTCGTCGATTCAGCGGACGAAGTCATGCCGCAAGTGCTGCAGTATTTGGGTAAAGATCCAAACTCCACCAACAAAAAAGACTACAAAGCAGTGGGTGAAGCCCTCGCCAAAATTCGTCCTTATGTCACCTACTTCCACTCTTCTCGCTACATCACCGATCTGGCGAATGGGGATATTTGTCTCGCCTACGGCTTCTCAGGCGATATTTTCCAAGCGGCAGACCGTGCCGATGAAGCTGGGAATGGACAGGTTGTTGACTACGCTATCCCCAGTGAAGGTGCACAGCTTTGGTTTGATATGATGGCCATTCCTGCTGATGCGAAGAATGCCAAAAACGCACTCACTTTCATGAACTACTTGCTGCGCCCAGAAGTGATTGCACCCATCACGGATTACGTGGTGTACGCGAACCCGAACCCAGCCTCCAACGATCTGATTGAAAAAGATATCTTGGAGAACCCCTCGATTTATCCGACGCCAGAAGTGATGGACCGTTTGTTCATTTCTGAAGTCCTCCCGCTGAAAATCAATCGCGTACGAACGCGCATTTGGACCCGTATGAAAACGGGGCAATAGCGACGCCCGTCGCAGGCTTTTCGCCGCGCTTAATCGAAGGTTTAGCGCGGCGTGTTTCTATACCGAATGTGTCGTTCGAAGGAGAGCGACTTAGTGAGAGGAACTGCCGAGGCATGTCGAATGTTAGGTGGTTGTCCTTCCAGAGCAGTGACGGCGATTGCAGCAGTTAGTAGGAGGTCTCATGACGACCAGTAACCCGCAACCCAGTAATTTACAACACGGCGCGGAACAGGGCTTGGCGAGACAAGAGCCGCTGTTGAAAATCGATCGCGTCAGCAAGTTGTTTGGCGATGTGCGTGCCGTTGATGATGTGTCTCTGACCATTGACCAAGGCGAGATATTTTCGTTACTTGGCGGTTCAGGATCGGGAAAATCAACCTTGTTGCGAATGTTGGCAGGTTTTGAAAAACCCTCAAGCGGGCGCATTTTTCTCGATGGTGAAGACATCACCGATATCCCTCCTTACGATCGACCAATCAACATGATGTTTCAGTCTTATGCCTTGTTTCCCCACATGACCGTGGCGCAAAACATTGCCTTTGGGCTCAAGCAAGACAAGATGAAGAAAGACGAGATCAAAGTTCACGTCGACGAAATGTTGCGCCTTGTTCGCATGGAAGCCTTTGCGAATCGCAAGCCGCACCAACTTTCGGGCGGTCAGCGTCAACGTGTGGCATTGGCTCGTTCACTCGCCAAGCGGCCGAAGCTATTGTTGCTTGATGAGCCCATGGGCGCACTGGATAAAAAACTGCGGACACAAATGCAGTTAGAAGTGGTTGAGATTCTTGAACGTGTCGGCGTGACCTGTGTGATGGTGACACATGACCAAGAAGAAGCCATGACGATGGCGGGACGCATCTCCATCATGCATGAAGGATGGATAGCGCAAACGGGCACACCGACAGATATCTACGAAAGCCCGAACAGCCGAATGATTGCTGAATTTATTGGCTCGGTGAACCTGTTTGAAGGGGAAATCGTCACCGACGAAGCCGACCATTGCATCATTGAATCGCAAGAAACGCCGCAGCCGATGTATGTCGGTTATGGTGTGGCAACAAACCTTGAAGACAAGAAAGTGTGGCTAGCTGTCAGGCCTGAAAAAGCCCTCATTGGTCGCGACCAACCTGACGAGCAATACAACTGGGCAAAAGGCCTTGTTCACGATATCGCGTATTTGGGTGGCACCTCGGTGTACTACGTCAAACTGCCATCCAACAAGATTGTCATGTGCAGCATGGCGAATGTGACGCGTCGTCAAGACAGACCCACGTGGGACGATGAAGTCTTCATCAGCTGGGAGGCCACCAGTGGTGTGGTATTGCGCGTATGACAAACTCAACCTCCCCAATGCAAAATGGCACAAAAGCGGCAGCCCCACACAAATCACGCGTCCTTTTTCCGAAGGGCCGTCATTTCACCATGGGCTTCCCGTTCTTTTGGCTGCTGTTGTTCTTTGCGCTGCCGTTTGCCATCGTGTTAAAAATCAGTTTTTCAACGGCAGCCATTGCCATTCCACCCTACGACGCCATCGCGCAATACGCCGATGAAGTGCTCGAGATTGCCATCAACCTCGAAAACTACATCCGTATTCTTGATGACGATTTGTATTACCTCGCGTATCTCAGTTCCCTCAAGATTGCGTTCTTCTCAACTTTGGGGTGTTTGCTGTTGGGCTACCCCATGGCCTATGCCATCGCCCGCGCCCCTGCGCGTATGCAAACCTTATTACTTCTGCTGATCATGCTGCCATCGTGGACGTCATTTCTGATCCGCGTTTACGCTTGGATGGGGCTGTTGAGTAATACTGGCATCATAAACAGCTCGCTCATTTGGCTGGGTGTCACCAGCGACCCGATTCAGATATTAAATACCAACGTCGCTGTGTATATCGGCATTGTGTATACCTATTTGCCGTTCATGGTGCTGCCGCTTTACGCCAACTTGGTGAAGCTTGACGGGAGCTTGTTGGAAGCAGCCTCAGACCTCGGCTCACGTAACTTCAATACCTTCTGGACGGTGACTTTACCGCTGTCGAAAGGTGGCATCATTGCGGGTTCCATGTTGGTGTTTATTCCCGTGGTGGGGGAGTTTGTGATCCCAGAGCTTTTGGGCGGCCCTGAAACCTTGATGATAGGGAAGGTGCTGTGGCAGGAATTCTTTAATAACCGAGATTGGCCTGTCGCATCGGCCTTGGCAATCGTGATGCTGTTGTTATTGATCATCCCGATCACCTTGTTCCATCACTATCAATCCAAAGACATGGAGGCTGACCGATGAAACGTTGGCAATTTTCCACCGTGATGCTCTGGGTCGGGTTGGTGTTTCTCTATCTACCCATGCTGATCTTGGTGATTTACTCTTTCAACGCGTCCAAGCTTGTGACCGTGTGGGGTGGTTTTTCGCCCAAATGGTACGCAGAGTTGTTTAAAGATGAACAGATCTTACAAGCCGTATGGACAAGTCTTCGCATCGCGTTTTATAGCTCAACCATGGCGGTGATCATTGGGACCTTGGCGGCGTTTGTCATGACGCGATTTAGACGCTCTTGGGGGCGTTTGAGCCTATCAAACATGATCACCGCACCCTTGGTGATGCCCGATGTGATCATTGGTTTGTCGCTGTTGCTTTTGTTTGTGCAAATGGGCGAGCTGTTTGGCTGGCCAGCAGAT
>JBELME010000124.1:0-11477 GCA_042096095.1 Enterovibrio sp. | reverse complement strand
ATGCCTTTCTCGCCTTCATCGACGACAAACACAGACATCAAACCAACCACAATCGAGACGATGATGAGAGGGATTAATAGTTTACGCATAATTAATATCTCCCCTGACGATTCGTTTGGCGAGGTGAAGACGTACCAGGTGCAACGGTGGTGTTTTCAAGTTCAATGCCGTAATCCGACGCATTGTTGTCAACATTTGTACGTTGCTGTTGCGATTGGTTCATGAGTTTATCCAAAGGCAAGTAAAGCAAGTTGCTGCTGCCTTCTTTAGAATCAATCAACACTTTACTGGTGTTACCAAACACACTTTCCATCGTTTCTAGGTAGAGACGGTTTCGGGTAACTTCTGGAGCCGCTTGATACTCAGGCAGGAGTTTGTTGAACTGAGCAACATCACCTTCTGCTTCGTTAACAATCTTCTCTTTGTAACCCAATGCTTCTTTCTTCAGACGCTCAGCACGACCTTTTGCTTTTGGCAAAATGTCGTTGCGGTACGCTTCTGCTTCACGTGTGAAACGCTCTTCATCTTCTCGTGCTGCGATAGCATCATCGAATGCGTCTTTCACTTGCTCAGGAGGACGCGCAGTATCGAAGTTGACGTCAACAACCAAAAGGCCCATGTCGTAACGATCAATAATGCGGTTGATTTCAACCTGAGTGCGTTCACGGATTTGTTGACGACCTGTGGTCAGGATTTCATCCATCACGGCATCACCAATCACCGCACGCAATGCAGAGTCAGTAGCTTGACGCAAACTGTCATCTGCGTTGGTGACTGAATACAAATACTTCTGCGGGTCGGCGACACGGTATTGCACGTCCATCTCAACACGAACAACGTTTTCATCTTTGGTTAGCATGTCACCTGAACCACGTAGAGAGCGAATCGCTTCTACGTTGACAGTGGTGACTTCATCAATGAAGTTTGGTTTCCAGTTAAGACCGGGTTGTACGATACGGTCGTACTCACCAAAACGCAGCACAACACCACGCTCTGCTTCACCGATGGTGTAAAAACCTAATACACCCCAAATGATCACACCCACAACGGCAATTGCGCCCAAACCAGCAGCACTGCCGCCACCAAAAGACGGCCCTTTGCCGCCAAACAGGCCACTTAGCTTACGACTAAGCTTGCCAAACACCTCGTCGAGGTCCGGCGGTCCTTGGTCACGACCTCCGCGATTACCCCACGGATCTTTGTCCTGACCGCCATTGTTTCCTGGCTCATTCCACGCCATTAGAGCACTCCATCAGTATGATATGACGATAGTTTTTATACTGTAACAGTCTGTTCAGTAACGATAAAGTTACCGAAATCACTGTCTTCCCGTTTTTTTAGCCTCATCCAATCAGTCTGAGGTAACCGCACATCGACTAGCAAACTTCCGTCCGGCTCGTATTCTTCATGCAAAATACATCGCAACTGACAGAATTTACTGTGCATTCTGCCAATGGCTGCGGGTGGAATACGTAAGCGATAGCTTACCATAGTCCCCGCGAGCCTCTCGGTCAGTGCCTCAAAAAGAAGATCTATACCCCGATCTGCAAGTGCCGACACCCAAACAATACGGGGAACACCTTCTTCATCGCGCTCAATACGCGGTGAAGTATCTTCCATATTGTCGATCTTGTTCATCACGAGCAAGGTTGGAACGTCACCCGCATCGATCTCTTCCAAAACAACGTTGACGGCGTCAATGTTTTCTCTGAAACGATCATCACTGGCATCGATCACATGCAACAACAGTGTTGCTTCTTGTGTCTCTTTTAGCGTTGCTTTAAAGGCTGCAACCAAGTCGTGAGGCAAATGACGAATGAATCCCACCGTATCTGCAAGAATCGTGTCACCAACATCCTCCACCTCAATCTTACGAAGCGTCGGGTCAAGTGTCGCAAACAATTGGTCTGCGGCATAAACGCCAGCTTCAGTAATACGGTTGAAGAGGGTTGATTTACCAGCATTGGTGTAACCCACCAATGACACGGTCGGAATTTCTGCACGGTTACGTGCTCGACGCCCCTGCTCGCGCTGTTTGGCTACCTTATCAAGTCTACGCAAAATCGCTTTAACGCGATCACGTAGTAGGCGTCTATCGGTTTCGAGCTGGCTTTCACCAGGACCACGTAAACCAATTCCCCCTTTTTGACGTTCAAGGTGCGTCCAGCCACGAATGAGTCGCGTAGAAAGGTGTCGAAGCTGAGCAAGCTCAACTTGTAACTTGCCTTCGTGCGTTCGCGCTCGCTGAGCAAAGATATCGAGGATCAAACCCGTTCGATCAAGCACTCGGCACTGAACCAAACGTTCTAGGTTACGTTCCTGTGCAGGTGTTAACGAATGATTAAATATGACGATTTCAGCCCCGAGCATTCGGACTGCGTCAGCAATTTCGAGGGCTTTACCTTCACCAACAAAGTACTTGGAATGCGGGGTCTGACGGCTGCCTGTTACAGTTTGCAGCTTGGTCACCCCCGCAGACGATACCAGCATTTCAAATTCGCTGAGATCTTCCCATTCACCTTCTTGAGTGAAGTTGATATGAACTAAAACAGCCTGTTCACCGGCTTCGTAACGGTCAAACAAGCGATCAACTCCTTACCAAAGGATTGTTACTCCTCAGTTTTTTCTTGCGGACGATCGTTCGGAGAACGCTCGTTAGTATTATTGTGATGATGATTTACTGGGCGAGCAGGTACGACTGTAGAGATCGCATGTTTGTAAACCATTTGATTCACGGTGTTTTTCAGCAGGATCACGAACTGGTCAAATGACTCAATCTGGCCCTGAAGCTTGATACCGTTAACGAGGTAGATAGATACCGGTACACGCTCGCGACGCAGTGCATTCAGAAATGGGTCTTGTAGAGATTGCCCCTTAGCCATTTTTAATTTTCCTTATTGGTTTGTAGTTGTATTTCGCAACAAAAAAGATCAACAACGTCGCTTACAACAATCAGAGTATACCCTGCTCAAACAGCGATCAGGTCAAACACTTTGTGACTGTTTGTAACGATAGCGTAGCGTTGTCGCTATCAAGCCACGTAAGATCGTCCCAGCTTCTCAACCAAGTAATCTGACGTTTGGCTAACTGACGGGTGGCACACACTCCACGATAAACAGCATCATCCAATGAGCCGCTACCCGACAAATAATCCCACATCTGACGGTAACCTACGCAGCGAATCGACGGCATATCTGCATGCAGATCGCCGCGTTCAAATAGCTCACGCACCTCCTTCTCAAACCCTGCTTCCATCATTTTCTGGAAACGAAGCTCGATCCGGCGATGTAGTTCTCCCCTTTCCTTAGGAGCTATAGCAAATTGGTGAACCTCGTATGGCAACGGGTCACCTTTAGTTTGGGTTAACTCAGTCAGAGTTTTACCCGAAATACGAAAAACTTCCAGCGCTCTCGACAATCGCTGCGGATCATTAGGATGAATCCTCGCACCTGATACAGGATCGATACGACAAAGTTCATCATGCAGCGCTTGCCATCCATGAGCTTGGGCTTCCTGCTCAATAGTAGCTCGGATTACTGGATCCGCGGCTGGCAAAGGTGATAAGCCTTCCAATAATGCTTTGAAGTAAAGCATCGTACCACCAACCAAAACCGGAATTCTCCCTTTTGCGACAATCTCTTGCATTTCTCGCAGGGCGTCTTCACGAAAATCAGCCGCCGAGTAAGCTTCTGATGGGTCTCGAATATCAATAAGGCGGTGCGGTGCAAGTGCCAATTCTTCCGCCGTCGGTTTCGCTGTCCCGATGTTCATGTCTCGATAGATCAGCGCACTGTCGACACTGATGATCTCGACCGGGAACTGCTGTCTCAGAGCGATCGCCAAATCCGTTTTACCGGATGCCGTTGGCCCCATTAAAAAAATCGCTTTAGGCAGCGTATTACTCATGTTCGAATGCTTCTATTGCGGTTGTCACGTCGACCGGACGCAACAACGTTGAATAATGCACTGCCAGTTCTCCCTGCCAGCAATGTTCTAGTTCAGTGATTAAGGTCACTGCTTGTGATAAGCCATAGGCATCACTTTTCTGCGTCGCTTTTCTTGCAAGCCAATTAGCCAGACTATCTGTGGATAGCGAGGTTTGACTGTCTGTTTGCTGCGACAAAAAGCCGAATAGTTCAGGGATCAGTGATTGCAGGTTGTGCTTACGCAATGGTTGGCACACTGCCATCACCATCATCTGGCTGGCTGATTTTTGACGGAGTACAATACCAAATTGTTGTAATAATTGATCATATTCCGACATGACCGCCATTTCGTCAGGCGATGCAGGGATAGCTTGTGGGATCAACAAAGGCTGTGCTTTTAAGCCCGGCTCGCTCATGCCAACACGCATTTGTCCCAATGCATGCAAATGGCTTGCGACGTCCAAATCTAATAACGCGATTTCCTCTGCGCGCTGCAATAGCAGATAACGGGAAGCGACAATCGTGAGTGCTTTACCAAGGCCACCATCGGTATGACCCACAGAGACAGCGTTCAATGACATGGCAGCAGGCGCTTCTGCAACCTTATTTTGAACGGGCATGTCAGGGGTTTGCATCAACGCCTCGTAAGCACGTTGTGTCGCTTTCGAAGGCGCCGATGGTTTCTCAGGCATGGAAGCACGTCCACTGCCTTGGGAAGAAAATGCACTCGACGGGCGGCCACCGTTAGACTCAGAGGATGGACGCCACGCAACGTGTTCGCCCTGGCCACCTGTTGCGCCAGCATACGACCTCGAAGAAGACCGCGCACTGGGTGCGGACGATGCGGCTTTTGGTGCGGATGCCGTCGACTCAGCAAACACATCTTCAGCCACAACCCCTTCGCTCTCTTTCTCTTGCGCGTCTCCACCCGCATAGGTGGTTTGCACTGGCTCGATGACGTTGTCGTTTTCCTCAAAATCCAGAGAAGGGGCGTGTTCTGCCATCACTTGTTGCAACGCATCAGACACGGCTTGGTATATGAAGTCATGTACCAAACGGGCTTGATGGAAACGCACTTCGTGCTTCGCAGGATGCACATTCACATCTACTTGATGCGGATCGATGTCGATATACAGCACGTAGGCCGCAAACTGATCAGGCTTGAGCGTCGCTTCATAACCTTGTCGAATCGCATGGTTAATCAGCCTGTCTTTCATCATGCGTTGGTTAACAAAGCAATGCTGAATGTCATTTTGAGCGCGTGCACCTTCAGGCGTACAAATCCAACCGTGCAGCGATAACCCTTGGTGCTCCAAGCTCACTTGCGCGGCGGTTCTTACAAATTGTGGGCCACACACAGCAGCTAATCGGCGCTCACGCTGGGCATCATTTTCCGCGATACGGTATTGGCGCACAATGGTGCCATTGTGACGGAGCGTAATGGCGACATCGAATCGGCTCAGCGCAATGCGCTTTAGTAATTCATCAATGTGACCAAATTCTGTTTTGTCAGTACGAAGGAATTTTCGGCGAGCGGGCGTATTAAAAAACAAATCCACCACTTCTACCGTGGTGCCGACAGGGTGTGCAGCAGGCTTGATTTGCACCGACATGTCACGGCCTTCGGCATGTGCTGACCATGCTTCGGTTTGCGCTTCCGTGCGAGAAGTCAGTGTAAGTCGAGAAACCGAGCTAATACTGGCGAGCGCTTCGCCACGAAAACCAAGGCTAACAATGGCTTCAAGATCGTCAAGGCAGGCAATTTTCGAGGTGGCATGACGACTCAAGGCGAGTTCTAACTCGCCCTTGTCGATGCCGCATCCATTGTCACGGATGCGAATCAATTTGCTGCCGCCTTTTTCAATATCGACGTCGATACGCGTGGCACCCGCATCGATACTGTTTTCCACCAGCTCTTTCACCACAGACGCCGGTCTTTCAACCACCTCGCCCGCGGCAATTTGGTTCGCTAACCTTGCCGGTAATATCTGAATTGCCATTGGTTAGCTCCCGGGGATAATCAACGTCTGACCGATCGCCAATTCGTCTGAACGCAGCTTGTTGGCTCTTCGGATACTTTCTACCGAGATACCGTAATTGCTGGCAATCTTACCCAGATACTCGCCACGTTTCACTTTATGCTTCGTATCTTTGGGCTTTATACCCACAATCTTTAGCTTTTGACCCACAGCCAATGCATCTTTGCGCAATTTGTTCGCTTTTCGGATGCTCGACACAGTCACGCCATAGTTCGCTGCAATCTTTCCAAGGTATTCTCCTCGGGCAACGGTATGCGTGCGTGTCACCGTGGATGAAGAACGGCTGGTCGAGGTGCTGCTCGATGACGAACGGACACTTGAAGACTTGCTACCCGACGACGCATTTGATGCCAATGCTTTCACATTCACGTCTGGCACGGTTAATACCTGACCCACTCTCAATCCATTCGATTTAAGACCGTTTGCCGCTTTGATTGCCGACACTGAGCTACCATATTTCTTTGCAATCACGGACAAGGATTGGCCCGATGTCACCTTATGTTTGATGCCGTTTTTGCGCGCGGCCATCAAGGTGCCATCCGGTGGGAAATCTTCGAAATACGCCAACACCCCTTTAAACACAGCATTGGCGATTTTTTGCTGATGGTTAGAACTGAGCAGCAGAGTTTCTTCTTGTGGGTTAGTGATAAAGCCCGCTTCCACCAGCAATGAAGGAATGTCAGGCGATTTCAATACCGCAAGGCTTGCATGCTCTGGGCTTGATTTGTGCAGTTTGGTTACGCGCCCCATTTCTTTCAGGACACGTACCGCCACATCGTAGCCTTCTTTTTGCGAGTTACTGAATTGCAAATCCAGCACAGCACGGCTGAGATATTCATCTTCGTTATCGTCGAGCAGTGCGCCACCGCCAAGCAAGTTCGACTGTTCTTCATGCTTCTCAATCCACCGACCGATTTCACTGTTAGCACGACGGCGGGACAATACCCATACCGATGCGCCACGAGGCTGCGGTTTGTGGAAACCATCCGCGTGAACAGACACCAATAAATGCGCGCCGTGTTTACGCGCAATTTCAGAGCGTTTGTTGAGGTCGAGGAAGTAGTCGCCGTTTCGCGTCATAACCGCTTTCATGCCAGGAACGGCATTGATTTTTGCAGCCAACCGACGGGAAATGGACAAGGTGACGTGTTTTTCGTATTTACGACGAGGGCCTATTGCGCCAGGATCATTACCACCATGACCCGGGTCGATAGCAATAATGATGTCATCTGTACCAAATGGCAGTGCCGCTTGGGCTTCTGTTGGCTCAGACTTCTTTGGCTTTTCGACCTTCTTTGGCATTTTGTGCGGTAAATCGATCACAAGACGGTGGCCGTATTCGCCACCAGGCTTCAAGGCAAAGATGCGCGGCGTGCTTTGATCTTTAAGTTCAAAGACTAAGCGGTAGGTGCCTTTACTTGGCGGATTACTTTTACGAACACGGCTCAAAATCTTGCTGTTTTGAACGCCCATCGGCAAGTTTGCAGTGACAGATGTCTCACTCAGATCAATGACAAGACGATTCGGTTTGGTCAACGTAAAATAAGAAAATGCTGGCGTTTCCGCCATGTCCATAACAACACGTGTTTCCTCAGGTGCAGGCCAAACACGCACGTTTTCTAACGTATTTGCCCATGCAGTGGCCATCACTCCTAGCCAACACAGCAGACCTACCAGCATTCCCCGCCAATGCATACCGTTAATTCCACTCCATTTTTTGAATCAAGGCGTTGCCCGCCGCGGTATTGGCTTTCACCTGTACCGTTCGCTGCTCACCGTCATATTTTAATGTGATATCAAGATCAGGCTCAGGTAACAGGCCTACGCCTTTCTCCGGCCATTCCACCAAACAGAGTGCATCCGGCGTGAAATAGTCACGGATCCCCATGAATTCGAGCTCTTCAGGATCGGCAAGGCGATATAAATCAAAATGATAAACCTGCCACGCCGCTAACTGATAAGGCTCTACCAAAGTATATGTCGGACTCTTTACTTTGCCCGAATGACCTAAGGATTGAATGAAGCCACGAGAAAATGTGGTTTTCCCGGCACCAAGATCGCCGTGCAAGTAAAGGGTGGTTTGCGCAGAACACGCCGCGGCAATTGCGGCACCAAACGCCACCGTCGCTTGCTCATCGGCAAGCTCAGTGTTGAAAATCTCTGTCATGTTTCTCACTGCTTTGTTGTCTGGGAGTCATTTCGCTCGCAGATCGACATTTATGCCAACTTCTTTCCCAGCAAAGGAAGCAGGTCACTGGCAACCAGGCCTCGCTCTCCAAACTGTTTCACGGCAATGTCTGCCGCATGACTGTGCAGGAAAGTTCCGAAAATTGCTGCACGATCAATGTGTTTTGTTTGAGAAATGACGGCCGCAATGGTGCCTGCCAATACATCTCCCATCCCTCCGGACGCCATTCCGGGGTTACCCGCATCAATCACGGTGAAAACGCAGCCATCATAAACGATTGTGCCCGCACCTTTAAGCACGACGACACCGCCATATCGGCTCTGTAACTCTTTGACGGCAGAAAATCGATCCCGTTCAATCGAACTGACGCTGATCCCCAATAATTTTGCCGCTTCTCCAGGATGCGGCGTGAGCACCCAATTGGCATAGCGTCGAGGATACTGATGCAAGAAGTGCAGTGCATCCGCATCAAGTACCATGGGTAAATTCGTGGCTAATGCCCCATCGAACAACTGCCGTGCCCATGAAGATTGCCCAAGACCTGGCCCTATCGCAATCACGTCTGCCCACGTCAGTATGTTGTCGAGAACATCCGCACCGTCACTGCGTTTCCACTGTCGTGTCATCAGTTCTGGTTGGCGCGCGAGTATCGCAGGCATATTGGCTTCTGCCGTTAATAGCGATACCAACCCTGCACCAGAACGCAACGCAGCTTGTCCGCTGAGCAATATCGCGCCACCCATGCCCTGTTGGCCGCCAATGCATATGACGCGCCCCATACTGCCTTTGTGCGATGTTTTTGGTCGATCAGGTTCAATGGCGTTTGCACGATGTTTACCAAGTCGCATCACCGCGGAAGGGAACGCCGCTTCAAATTCCGTATCAATGCCTAAGCCATCAAACACCGCATCGCCCACATAATCTCGTGCTTTTCCCGTAAACATGCCCTGTTTCAACGCCACAAAGCTAATGGTCACATCGGCTTCAATGGCACAACCGAACACGCACCCAGTGTTTGCACACAGGCCCGATGGAATATCAACATCCAAACACGGCGCATCTGTCGCGTTCATCACTTGGATCACAGAGGCACAATCTCCTCGGATACGACGGTTCAATCCCGTGCCAAATAGCGCATCCACCATCACATCAGGGGGATCGCGAAGATCAAGCGACATAGAAATTGCGCCACCCGCCTTCTCAAATGCATCTTTTGCGGTAGCGGCATCCCCCGTCAGAGAAGCGGGTTCAACCAAAGAATGAGGCTGAACCAGCAAACCGTCTTCCAACGCAAGGCGACCAATCACATACCCGTCGCCCGCGTTATTCCCGCTGCCACAGCAAATAAGCACTGTTTTTGCCGTCGGCCAATGTTGACGTAAGCATTGATATGCAGCCGTTCCCGCTCGCTCCATCAAGGTGTACATATCAACACCAAGATCCTCGGCGATCTTTCGTTCTCCGTCTCTTACTTGATCCAATCGGTAAAGCGAGTGTGGTAAACTGGCAACCATCTGATGTCATCCATGTTTTATTGTTCTGATCTTATGTCTAATTCTCGATCTTTATCGTCGATCAATCTTAACCAACTCGCTGAAAATATCAGGCTATGGGGCCGTGAACTAGGTTTTCAGCATATTGGTATTGCTGATATTGATCTTCGTCAGCATGAAGTGCAGCTCCAGCGCTGGCTGGATGCTGGCTATCATGGCGACATGAATTGGATGGCACGTCATGGCATGATGCGCGCACGCCCTCAAGAATTAGTAGAAGGAACGATCCGCGTGATCAGCGCTAGAATGGACTACCTTCCACCCGATGCAGGTTTCGCAAAGACGCTGGATGACCCAACCCTCGCTTACATTAGCCGATACGCACTTGGCCGTGATTACCATAAATTGATCCGTAACCGGCTTAAAAAGTTGGGAGAGCGCATCGAGCAGGAAGTCGGCCAGTTTGGCTATCGCCCTTTTGTTGATTCCGCACCGGTTCTTGAGCGCCCATTGGCAGAGAAAGCAGGTCTAGGCTGGACCGGTAAACATTCGCTTTTGCTGAATGAAGGTACAGGGTCCTGGTTTTTCTTAGGCGAGCTATTGATAGATTTGCCGTTGCCTGTCGATGAAGCCAAAGAAAATCAATGCGGTAAGTGCGTCGCATGTATGACATCATGCCCTACCAACGCCATTGTCGCAGAAGGTGTGGTCGATGCCAGGCGCTGTATTTCTTACCTCACCATAGAGCTTGATGGTGCAATTCCTGTGGCGTTTCGACAAGCCATCGGCAATCGTATCTACGGGTGTGATGATTGCCAACTTGTCTGCCCCTATAACCGAGAAGCTGAACTCACGCTTGAGTCAGATTTTCACGGCAGGGCGTCCCTGGTTCAACAACCTTTGACCACGCTTTTTAGTTGGGATGAAAAGACATTTTTAAAAGAAACGGAAGGGTCGGCTATTCGCCGTATAGGCCATGAAAAATGGCGCAGGAATCTCTCTATTGCAATGGGCAATGCGCCTTATAACGAAGAGATCATAGATCTTTTACAAGCAGCAAAAGGATTCTCTGCTATGCTTGATGAGCATCTTGACTGGGCGATAGAACAGCAACTTTCTCGTCGACAGGATGCATCAATTGATGTGCTTCCAGCTTCCACAAAGCGGTTAGTACGAATTGTTCAAAAAGGCTTACCGAGGGATGCATGAATAATGCAAATATTGACGGAATTAGCATTTTTCGGCCAAGCATCAATCAAAAATAAGACACAGATTCACTTCTGCTGCGCAATGTGGAAAACATTTTCAGTACGGCATCATTCGATGCACAGCAATAAAGTTAAACACATACTGTGAATAAACTCAGTCGATATTCATAAATAGTGAATAAGCTGGGGATAATAAAGCAGAGATTTTAACTAACCACCTCCCAAACCCAGTAACTATAAGGGTTTAAAAGAGCAACTTATCCAACGCTTCATTTTTCATCTGATCAGGACCTAATCACAATCACCCTGTAAATTAGGCCTTTAAATAGTTTAATCAACGACGTTACCCACAAGGATATCGATGTGGATAACTCTGTTGAGAAACACGATAAAATGGTGCTCAAGCGCTAGATAACTAACGAAAGTCAGTGGATACTTCAGATTTTTATAGGCTAGATCCAGCCTGAGGTTCATGCTTCACAGCATTATTGACAACGACTCGCTGTACCCTGAGTTCAACTGGTACATGATATGCGTAGTGTTGGTGCTTACAGAAGATAGTCTGTAAGAAATTTGGAGCGACACACGAGGTTCGAACTCGTGACCTCAACCTTGGCAAGGTT
>JBELME010000123.1:0-11533 GCA_042096095.1 Enterovibrio sp. | reverse complement strand
GCTCTTCCGATCTAAAGACCCAAGAGGTCAGGATATCTTATGGATTGGCCCTCCGGGGGCGACGCAAGATGCAGGGCCTGGTACTGATTTCTATGCCATTGAAAATAAATGTGTCTCTTTAACTCCCCTACAAGTCGACTTAACAGCGCATGATACCTTGGATGCGTTGTCGCAATGGGTTAGTTCCACGACGAATAATTAAGGATATTATTAGTGAATTATTCGCATTCACTTATTCAACGATTGCAACAACAAGGGATCACTGACGCAAACGTGCTCGATGCTATCGGCCGTCTACCTCGTCATGTGTTTGTCTCTGAAGCGATGGCGCATCAAGCTTACGACAATAATGCCTTACCAATAGGTTTCGGACAGACTATCTCTCAGCCCTACATCGTGGCGAAGATGACTGCGTTATTGAACCTGACACACAGTAGTCGTGTACTCGAAGTCGGAACAGGATCGGGGTTTCAGACATGTGTGCTAGCGCAACTGGTTGAGCATGTTTATTCTGTGGAGCGAATTAAGCAGCTACAAATGGTTGCTAAGCGCCGTTTTAAACAATTTGAGCTTTATAATATTTCGACCAAGCACGGTGATGGCTGGCAGGGATGGGCAAGCAAAGGTCCTTTTGATGCAATCATTGTGACAGCGGCCGCAGCAAGTATGCCTAACGCGTTGTGTGAGCAACTCGCCGACGGTGGGACATTGATCGTACCTGTGGGTGAAACAGAACAAGTTTTGTACAAAGTAATGCGTAATGGCGATGAGTTTGAAACGACAGCAATCGAAGCTGTGCGTTTCGTCCCACTTGTCGCTGGTGATTTGGCTTAGGTATCGTCAAGTGGTTGGGGTTTCAATTCAGTTGAAAGTTCTATTTTTTCTTTCATTGTTGGTATTTCTCACCTCTTGTACAGTCTCAAGTCCCGCACCTGTTTCGAGTGTCGGACCTGACTATGGTGAAATTGAGCGCGGAAGCTACAGAGGCAGCTATTACGAGGTCCAGAAAGGCGACACCCTGTACTATATTGCATACGTTACGGACAGGGATGTTAAAGAAATCATCAATGCAAACAACCTCAAACAGCCGTACACCATCTTCCCCGGTCAGAAGCTAAGCTTGTGGAAGCAAAAGTACGTCCCGCCTACGTATGGCAAGAAATCCCAAGTACCTATTGTACCGATAGTGCCTGTTGCACCGCCTCCCACACCCGTAACAGCATCATCGTCTAAATCAGCAGAAAAGAATCAAAAAACTGCTCCGCAAATTAAGTCTGGAACTGATTCTCAAAACAACAAATCGGTTGAACAGCAAAAAGCGAAGGAGTACAGTCAAACTGTAAAAAAAAATAAACCATCTGTTGAAAAAACCGTAATCAAGCCGAAAGCGCAACAAGCGGTGTCATGGCATTGGCCTGCTCGCGGACGCGTTATCTCTGGATTCTCTAGCTCTGAATTAGGGAATAAAGGCATCGATATCGCCGGTAAGCGAGGCCAGAGCATTCATGCATCAGGTGATGGAAAGGTTGTGTATGCGGGCAACGCGTTACGTGGATATGGCAATTTAATCATTATTAAACACAATGATGATTACCTAAGCGCTTATGCACATAACGACCGCATTTTTGTTTCGGAACGACAGAGCGTCAAGAAGGGGCAAAAAATAGCTTCTATGGGTAGCTCTGGTACGAACAGTGTCCGGTTGCACTTTGAAATACGTTATAAGGGAAAATCGGTTAATCCGTTGAGGTACTTGCCCAAACGGTAGACCGTGACAGTTTTGCTGTACTGTCTAGCTTGCTACGCCAAATTGGGAGGCGCTATGAGTCAGAATAATACTGCAAAGAAAGTCGAGGACTTGTTAGTCGACGAAGCTGAAATGGAACAAATTGAGACTGACGCTGAGGTTGAGACAACCGAAGAAGTTGAAGAATCCGTATCCTTCGCGGCATCATCCAAAGCTTTGGATGCAACGCAACTCTACCTTAGCGAAATTGGTTATTCTCCTCTGCTTACTGCAGAAGAAGAAGTCCTATATGCACGACGCGCATTGCGTGGTGATGAAGCTGCGCGCAAACGCATGATCGAAAGTAACTTGCGTTTGGTGGTTAAGATCTCTCGCCGTTATTCAAACCGTGGTCTTGCTCTGCTTGATCTGGTTGAAGAAGGTAACCTGGGTCTTATCCGTGCGGTTGAAAAGTTTGACCCAGAACGTGGGTTCCGTTTTTCAACGTATGCAACGTGGTGGATCCGCCAGACAATAGAACGTGCCATCATGAATCAGACGCGCACCATTCGTCTGCCTATTCATGTCGTGAAAGAGCTGAACGTTTACCTGCGAACTGCACGTGAACTTGCTCAGAAGCTTGATCACGAACCCACTGCAGAAGACATCGCATTTCAACTGGATAAGCCAGTCGAAGATGTGAACCGTATGCTTCGTCTTAACGAACGTATTAGTTCGGTCGATAACCCTATCGGCGGTGACTCTGAAAAAGCACTTCTTGATATCATTCCTGATGAGAAAGAAGGTGGCCCAGAGAGCACAACACAAGACGATGACATGAAGAAGTCTATTGTGCATTGGTTACAAGAACTAAACCCGAAACAACGTGAAGTACTAGCGCGCCGATTTGGCCTATTAGGTCATGAGGCATCAACGTTAGAAGACGTAGGTCGTGAGATTGGTTTGACACGTGAACGCGTTCGTCAAATTCAGGTTGAGGGTCTCAGGCGTCTTCGTGACATGCTTACGCACCAAGGTTTGAACATCGAATCGTTGTTCAACACCGAGCACTAAGCTGTCCGAACTTTACGTTAGAGCGGTTGCGAACACTGCGCCACAACACAGTTTGAAGCACACTTTATGTGTTCGCAAAAAAGCCCCATTGTCTGGGGCTTTTTTTTGTCTGTGTGTTGTGGGCTTCTATCCGCTAATGGCTTTGAGCATGTAAAGCGCATCGAGTGCCTGTCGCGGTGTTAGATTATCTGGCTCAATGTCAGCAAATGCCTTTTCCATCTCGCTCAATTCTGGCAGCAATGAAAGCTGTGCTGCTGCCACGTTGCTCTGCTCACCGGTGACAACTTCATGTCCACTTGCTTCAAGCTGACGCAGCTTGGTTTTCGCTCGCTGAATGACGGTTTTCGGAACGCCAGCCAAACTTGCTACCGCAAGGCCATAAGATTTACTCGCCGCCCCTTCTTGAACTGCATGCATAAAGGCGATTTCGTCGCCATGTTCGACGGCATCGAGGTGAACGTTGACCAAGCCATCTACCTGACCAGACAGCTCCGTGAGTTCAAAGTAATGGGTGGCAAAGAGGGTCATGGCTTTGAGCTTCTCAGCCAACCATTCTGCGCTTGCCCAAGCCAGCGAAAGCCCGTCATAGGTACTGGTGCCTCGACCAATTTCGTCCATCAACACCAAGCTGTTTTCTGTGGCGTTGTGAAGAATGTTGGCTGTTTCTGTCATTTCGACCATGAAGGTCGAGCGACCTGAGGCCAGATCGTCCGAGGCGCCAATACGCGTGAAGATACGATCCACTGGTCCCATCGTGACGGACTCTGCAGGCACATAAGAACCAATATGCGCCAACAGTGTAATCAGTGCTGTTTGGCGCATGTATGTCGATTTACCGCCCATGTTAGGGCCAGTAATTATGAGCATACGACGATGTGGATGCAGCACCGTTGGGTTAGCAATGAAGGGGGCATCCAGCACTTGCTCAACCACAGGGTGACGACCGCCAGCTATGTCGATTCCGCGCGCTTCTATCAGGGTTGGACGACAGTAGTTCAACGTCTCCGCACGTTCGGCGAGGTTAGCAAGCACATCCAATGACGAGAGCGCATCGGCGGCACGCTGCAGCGTTTCAAGATGTGGAAGCAGTTGGTCGAACAGTTCTTCCCACAACTTTTTCTCAAGCGCGAGGGCTTTCGATTTAGAGTTGAGGACTTTGTCTTCATGCTCCTTCAGTTCAGGGATGATATAGCGCTCGGCGTTTTTCAACGTCTGGCGGCGTACATAGTAGGGCGGCACAAGGTGGCTTTGCCCGCGGCTAACTTGAATGAAGAACCCATGTACCTGATTGAAGCCGACTTTTAGGGTATCAATGTCATGACGCTCGCGCTCACGCTTCTCAAGCTCGTCCAGGTAGCGCGTCGCACCATCTGCAAGCTCACGCCATTCATCCAACTCAGCGTTATATCCAGGGGCGATAACGCCACCGTCTCGAATAACAACCGGCGGCGCTTCGACGACCGCGCGCTCAAGCAAAGCAGTGAGTTCAGGCATCGGCGTGGCGGCTTTCTTTAGCGGCATGATCGCGTTGTCAGTCAGCGCATCTAGCAGCGTTTCAATGTCAGGCAATTGCTGCAATGCACCGCGTAGTCTTGCCATATCGCGAGGGCGTGCAGAGCGAAGCGCTAGACGCGCCAAAATACGTTCCATGTCTCCTATAGGGCGAAGGGCGCCAGCGAGTTCAACATAGAGGCCTGATTCTTTCAGGGCCGTGATGGCATCCAGTCTGTCATTCACCATCTCGAAGTTTCGAATAGGTTGATGTAACCAGCGTTTAAGTAGGCGGCTACCCATGGCTGTGGTGGTCTTATCAAGGACCGATGCCAACGTGTTCTCTAAACCGCCTGAAAGGTTTTGGGTCAGTTCTAGGTTGCGTCGCGTCGCGGCATCCAAGATCACCGATTGATCTTTGTTTTCTTTAACCAAAGAGCGAATGTGCGGCAGAGAAGTACGCTGGGTGTCTTTGATGTATTGCATCAAACAGCCCGCCGCCGCCAAACCTAAACCACAATCTTCAACACCAAAACCCACCAAGTCTCGGGTACCAAATTGCTGATTAAGTTGTTGCTTTGCCGTATCGAGATCGAATTCCCAAATTGGGCGACGACGGCTACCTTTGCTCATCTCAGTCAGTGTGTGGTAAGTAAAATCTTCTGGGTAGAGAAGCTCGGCGGGGCGAGTACGTTGCAGCTCCGCTGCCATTTCTTCTTCGGTGGCAGGCTCGCTTAATAGAAAACGACCAGAGGTGATATCGAGCGTGGCATAACCAAAACGATCACCACAAGTAAAAATCGCTGCTAGCAAGTTATCGACGCGTTCATTCAATAACGCTTCATCAGACACGGTGCCAGGTGTGATGATGCGAACCACAGCGCGCTCAACAGGCCCTTTACTGGTTGCTGGATCACCGATTTGTTCACAAATCGCTGCGGATTCTCCAAGCTGAACCAGACGTGCAAGGTACCCTTCGACAGAATGATAAGGTACGCCAGCCATAGGAATGGGTTCGCCGGCAGATGCCCCGCGTTTAGTCAGTGATATATCGAGTAGTTGCGATGCGCGTTTTGCGTCGTCATAGAAAAGCTCGTAGAAATCACCCATCCGATAGAAGAGAAGCTCTTCTGGATGTTGCGCTTTTAGTTTTAGGTATTGCTGCATCATCGGTGTGTGATTTGCTGTTGCTTGTTCTGTCACGGTTTGGCCTGCAAAATTACAAAGGATAGAGATTAGGCAATAAGGATACGTGAATCGCTGCGAAGCGGTAAAGTATACTTATTGCGATGGCGAGCAAATGAGGCCAATAGAGGGAACGATGGAGCAATTAATTAAACTGGCGACGCAAGTGGGTGAACAATTGAAAGCATCCGGCGAGACGGTGACAACCGCAGAATCTTGTACGGGTGGGGGTATATCCTATTTCTTGACTGAAGTGGCGGGAAGCTCTGCATGGTTCGAGCGCGCATTTATCACCTATAGCAATGATGCTAAGCATGAGTTAGTGGGTGTAAAGCAAGAAACCCTAGCGGCACACGGCGCGGTCAGTGAAGAAGTTGTTGCGGAAATGGCGGCAGGGGCACTAAAAGCGGCAAATGCGGATTATGCCTTAGCAGTCAGTGGTATCGCGGGCCCGACAGGTGGAAGTGACGATAAGCCCGTTGGCTTAGTCTGTTTTGGCTGGGCGACAAAATTAGGGGTTGTGACCGAAACATGTTTGTTTGATGGAGACCGACATGTCATTCGCTTTAATACCATCGCCCATAGCTTATGTCGTTTACAGTCTTATTTAGAAAGCCAAAAATAAGAGCGGCGACACGAAAGGAAAGAAAAAGTTTGCACAGGGCTAGACACTGTATAAATGGACAGTATACTTAGCAGCAATTGATGAACAGTTATCTGAACGAATATTGCTTCCGTTGGAGAATCAAATGGACGACAACAAACAGAAGGCGCTTGCCGCGGCCCTAGGCCAGATTGAAAAACAATTCGGTAAAGGATCGATCATGCGTCTAGGCGATGATCGCACCATGGACATTGAAACCGTCTCTACGGGTTCTCTGTCACTGGATATCGCGTTGGGAGCGGGTGGCTTGCCATTCGGTCGTATTGTTGAAATCTATGGCCCTGAGTCTTCAGGTAAAACGACCCTGACACTCCAAGTGGTTGCGGAAGCACAAAAAGCAGGTAAAACCTGTGCGTTTATCGATGCGGAGCACGCGCTAGACCCTGTTTATGCGCGTAAGCTAGGTGTTGATATCGATAACCTTCTCGTTTCTCAGCCAGACACGGGTGAGCAAGCCCTTGAAATCGCTGACGCACTCACGCGTTCAGGTGCTGTTGACGTTATCATCATTGACTCCGTAGCGGCGTTAACGCCAAAAGCGGAAATCGAAGGTGAAATGGGTGACTCTCACATGGGTTTGCAAGCGCGTATGCTTTCTCAAGCAATGCGTAAGCTGACTGCAAACATCAAAAACAGCAACACACTAATGATCTTCATTAACCAAATTCGCATGAAGATTGGTGTGATGTTCGGTAACCCTGAAACCACCACTGGTGGTAACGCACTGAAATTTTATGCGTCAGTCCGTCTTGATATTCGCCGTATCGGCTCAATCAAAGAAGGCGATGAAATCGTCGGTAACGACACGCGTGTTAAAGTGGTGAAGAACAAGATTGCTGCACCGTTTAAACAAGCTGAATTCCAAATCATGTACGGCGAAGGTATCAACCTTTATGGCGAGCTGATTGACTTGGGCGTGAAGCACAAGTTGGTTGAGAAAGCGGGTGCATGGTACAGCTACAACGGCGACAAGATTGGTCAGGGTAAAGCGAACTCTTGTAAGTTCTTGAAAGAAAACCCACATCTCGCCAAAGAGCTTGATAAGACACTACGCGACATGTTGCTACAAAGCGCAACCTTGAGCGAAGAAGACGCGAAAGACAATGAAGAGCTGCCAGAAGGCGAAGCGTTCTGAGTCTAACTGCACGAGAAAAAGCGGTGGGCCTTTTGGCCCGCCGTGACCATTCAGAACTGGAACTACGTCAGAAACTGGCGCAGAAACAGTACCCCCCTGAAGAAATCGATACTGCCATAGAGCACTGCTTTTATCATGGTTGGATTGATGACAAACGTTTCGCAGAAAGCATGCTTCGCCAAGGCGTCCTAAAAGGGCACGGTTGGCAGCGCATTTGTTTTGATGCAAAACGAAAAGGCATTCCAACGCCGCTGTTGGAAACCGCACAAGAAAATCAACAGCATGATTGGTATGAGCTTGCGAAAGAACTGGCTGTTCGCCGATTTGCTGATTATGACGGTGTCTTACCTGAAGCTGACTTCAAACAACGTTCAAAGTGGATGCGTTACTTACAAAGCCGCGGATTTAACTTCGACCAAATTAACTACGCGTTATCTTCTTCTGACTGACTTCTCTATCAATAAACGCAAAAAACTGCCCTAGCATCGTCCTACACGGCACGCAAACTTCTCTCCACCTCTTTTCGCAACTGGTCAGGTTGTTTACAATGGCTCCCAACTGACTCTAGTCAATCGCAACAAAAGCGATTTAGTTGCTACTACAACCCCAATTTCAGGATTAGCCAATGTACATGAGCACCGACGAGATCCGCACAGCGTTTCTCGAATTCTTTGAAAGCAAAGGGCACCAAATCGTGCCTAGCTCATCGCTTGTGCCTGCAAACGACCCGACGCTGTTGTTTACAAACGCAGGTATGAACCAGTTTAAAGATTGCTTCCTTGGTGCTGAAAAACGCGCCTATACGCGTGCAACCTCAGCACAACGCTGTGTACGTGCTGGTGGTAAGCATAACGACCTGGAAAACGTGGGCTTTACTGCCCGTCACCACACATTCTTTGAAATGCTGGGCAACTTTAGCTTCGGTGACTATTTCAAAGAAGATGCGATCAACTACGCGTGGGAGTTTCTGACTGACGTTCTGAAACTACCCAAAGACAAGCTGATGGTAACGGTTTACGAAACGGATGATGAAGCCTTTGCGCTTTGGAATGAGAAAATTGGCATTCCAGCAGACCGTATCGTGCGCATTGGTGATCAAGAAGGTGGCAAACCGTTTGAGTCAGATAACTTCTGGCAAATGGGTGACACTGGCCCATGTGGTCCTTGTACTGAAATTTTCTATGATCACGGCGATCACATCTGGGGAGGGCCTCCGGGTTCTCCAGAAGAAGATGGCGATCGTTACATCGAGATCTGGAACAACGTATTCATGCAGTTCAACCGTCAAGCCGATGGCAAGATGGAACCACTGCCAAAGCCGTCTGTTGACACTGGTATGGGTATTGAGCGTATTGCTGCAATCATGCAAGGCGTTCACTCAAACTACGAAATCGACATCTTCCAAACCCTGATCAAATCAGCGGCAGAAGTGATTGGCTATGACGATTTGTCTAACCAGTCTCTGCGCGTTGTGGCTGACCATATTCGCTCTTGTGCGTTCCTGATCGTTGATGGTGTGATGCCGTCAAACGAAGGCCGTGGCTATGTATTGCGACGTATCATTCGTCGTGCAGTGCGTCATGGTAACAAGCTAGGCGCGAAAGGTTCTTACTTCTACAAGCTTGTTGGTCCATTGGCTGAGATCATGGGTACCGCTGGCGAAGAGTTGAAGAAGCAGCAAGCAATGGTTGAGAAAGTGCTGAAGATTGAAGAAGAAAACTTCGGTCGCACCTTGGATCGCGGTATGGCAATCCTTGATGAAGCATTGGAAAACCTTGAAGGTGATGTGCTTGATGGCGAAACCGTCTTCAAACTTTACGATACCTTCGGCTTCCCAGCTGACCTGACTAACGATGTTGCGCGTGAGCGTGGTTTGACTATTGACGAAGCACGCTTTGAAGCGGCGATGGAAGAGCAACGTCAACGTGCACGTGATGCAGGCCAATTTGGTACTGACTACAACGCCGTCATCAAAGTAGAAAACAGCTCTGCGTTTACCGGTTACGGTGAAACACAAGGCAACGGCTTGATCACTGATATCTTCGTTGACGGCATGTCAACGGAAGCTCTGGCAACGTCTGACGAAGCCGTGATCATCCTTGACCAAACCCCATTCTATGCAGAGTCGGGCGGTCAGTGTGGTGATGCAGGTTTCTTGATGACAGAAGCGGGTAAGTTCGAAGTTGTCGACACGCAAAAATACGGTTCGGCGATCGGCCATCGCGGTAAGCTGGTAGACGGTACGCTATCTGTGGGTGATAGCGTTGACGCGAAAGTTGATGCTGAACGTCGCCAAGCGATTGCACTAAACCACTCAGCAACGCACCTACTGCACGAAGCACTTCGCATCGTTCTGGGTGAGCACGTTCAACAGAAAGGGTCTTTGGTTCGTGCTGAAGGCCTGCGTTTTGACTTCTCACACCTTGAAGCGGTGAAAGCGGAAGAGTTGCGTGCTGTTGAGAAAATGGTGAACGAGCAAATTCGTCGTAACCATGACGTATCTACTGAACTGATGGACATTGACGCTGCGAAAGCAAAAGGTGCAATGGCATTGTTTGGTGAGAAGTATGACGATGAAGTTCGCGTGTTGATCATGGGCGATTTCTCAATCGAGCTGTGTGGTGGTACTCACGCAAACCGTACCGGTGATATTGGTATGTTGAAAATTACCTCTGAAGGCGGTATCGCTGCGGGTGTGCGTCGTATTGAAGCCGTGACGGGTCAAGGTGCAGAAGACGCATTCTACCGTCAGCAGCAAGAGTTCTCTCAGAAGGTTAGCGAATCTCAAACCCGTGCGAAAGCACTGGAGAAAGAAATTCAGCAACTGAAAGAGAAGCTTGCAGCGCAAGAGAGCGCAAGCCTCATCAACAACGTGACGGAAATCAACGGCGTTAAAGTGCTTATCAGCAAGCTCGACGGCGCAGAGAGCAAAGCGCTTCGCACCATGGTGGATGACTTGAAAAACCAAATGGGTAGCGGTGTTGTTTTCCTGGGTAACGTTGCAGACGATAAAGTCGCATTAATTGCAGGTGTAACCAAAGACCTGATTGGCAAAGTGAAAGCCGGTGAGCTGGTTAACATGGTTGCTCAGCAAGTGGGCGGTAAAGGCGGTGGTCGTCCTGACATGGCGCAAGCTGGCGGCAGCGATGCAGCGGCATTGCCAAATGCACTTGAATCAGTGACCCCTTGGCTGGCGGAGCGCTTGTAAGCGCAAACGACTGTTTTAGGCGACTGTAAACGCTGTCATTAAGGGCTTCCATTGGAGGCCCTTTTTTATGATGCGTTTATTATTTGCACTTTGTTTCATTATCTGTATAGTGCATCGCCTTGACGTTTATAAGGTTTTAATTGAAACTTTATTCACCCGTTTTTAGCTCTATTGGATAACATTCCCTTACCATTTGATGTGTGACACCGTGATCTTCTGGGCACAAGGGTCACATTGTCTGGATTGATTGTGCGAATTCTCATTGGCAAACTGGAGTTGGCCAAAGAAATGAGCCATATTGAGAACCCAGACAGGCGTTGATTGTATTGGCGTAGCGCCTGTTAAAGGATGCTCGCAAGGAAGGAAAGTAGTTGTTAGTCCATCTCGGAGCTTGAGCTGCCGTATGAGTTTACTTCGTGCAGTAAGAAGACCAAACAGACTCAACTAGAAGAAAGTTGTAATTACTCAAGGAGTAGAAGAATGCTGATTTTGACTCGTCGCGTAGGTGAAACGCTGATGATTGGTGATGAAGTCACCGTGACTGTACTGGGCGTAAAGGGCAACCAAGTTCGCATCGGTGTAAACGCGCCGAAAGAGGTGTCTGTACACCGTGAAGAGATCTACATGCGTATACAAGCTGAAAAGGGTAACCCTGCGCCAACAACAGGTAACTTTTAAGCGACACGCAAATGAAATTCTCTGAAGGCCGATCTTTTCAATCGGCCTTTTTGTTATCTTTAGATTGTTCATTTAAAAAGCAATTGAGGAGGATTTCGTCAAATTAACTGTGCGAATGATGCAGAAGTGTGCAAACGCATCGTGAATGCAGATTTTTGCGGATAAAGTGTTTGACATATTTCTGGCTCAAAGTAATATGTGCCTCCGCAAGACGGTGAGGTGGCCGAGAGGCTGAAGGCGCTCCCCTGCTAAGGGAGTATACGGTTTATCCCGTATCGAGGGTTCGAATCCCTCCTTCACCGCCATTATATAAATTAGTTGCGCGCTCGTAGCTCAGCTGGATAGAGTACCTGGCTACGAACCAGGCGGTCG
>JBELME010000122.1:0-11544 GCA_042096095.1 Enterovibrio sp. | reverse complement strand
CAATCTCAGTTTGGCGCATGACGCCGTATTTGGGAGCGTCCATCTCATCAGACACCGCGATGCTCGCAGCGAGGGTATTGGCTTTGAATGTTGCCAATGCTGACTTTTTAGAAACCATGTTCACCTTTTTCTCCTTAGAAAGAAGGGTCAGGCGCGACCGCCGTTTGAAGGTTTATGTGTTTATTGGTTATTTCTAAGCTGTTCTATCGGCAAGAAGTAAACTCTGGAGTTTATTTTAGGTGTGTTTTTGTCAAAGGTAAACTCAAAAGTATACTTTGGTGATCTGCCTTGCTAAAGTTGGTGTGTCGGTAAACGGAGAAATGTAATGACACGCTCGGAACAAAAACGTCTGGCCATCATCAACGCGGCGAGAGAAGAATTTATTCAACATGGGTTTATCGCTGCCAACATGGACAGAGTCTGTACCTCAGCAGAAGTGTCGAAGCGCACGCTGTATCGCCATTTTGAAAGCAAAGAGGTGTTGTTTGAATCGGTGCTGACCATCATTCAAGCATCGATTGATGAAATCGTTAGCTATCCGTTTGATCCAGAAATCAGCGCGTATGAACAGCTAAAAGCCATTAGCCGAAAGGAAGTCGATATTCTTTATCACTCCTACGGTATTCCGCTGACGCGCGTCATCCTGATCGAGTTTCTGCGCCAACCTGACATGGCACACACCATCATTTCCAAGCTCTATAACGCCAAAGCACTGTCTGCATGGTTTGCTGAAGGGCTAGAAACGGGAAAGCTTAAAAACATGACCCCCGAGCTTTTCACAAACACCTACTCGAGCCTGTTCAACGGCATGTTCTTGTGGCCACAAGTCTTCGAAATGCGCGCCATTCCAGAAGGGAAGGATATCGATGACAATATCGAGCATGTTGTCAATGTGGTGTTGGGGGCGTGTGGAGTAGAGTAATAAGCGCATTAGAGGCAATGCGCTGGCGTGAATTTAGGCTTTTTCTTGCTCCAGCTTTTCTATTTCTTGCCAAATTTGTTCGGCTTCTTCGGTGATGGTGGAGTATGACCTGATATCCCCACTTCGCTGGGCTTTCATGGCTTGCTCAAGTTTTGCTTTATAGGTTTTTCTGAGTTTTTTGGTTGGGTCATTGTTGAAGAATGAAAACATGCTCAATCCCTGTGTGATGGTTTGAGATGATTACGCAGTGACTTTGAACCAAGATCAGTTAACAGGCCGTTTTCTTGGCTGGAAATCCTTTTTATTTATTTTGAGCAGCCAGTCGCTAAAACTTGCCGTTTTCATTGTTCCATTCCGAGCGCGGGGGAACGGTTTCAACGGTGTCCCAATGCTCCACGATCTTCCCATTTTCAATGCGTT
Source organism: Enterovibrio sp. (assembly GCA_042096095.1). Classification (GTDB taxonomy): domain Bacteria; phylum Pseudomonadota; class Gammaproteobacteria; order Enterobacterales; family Vibrionaceae; genus Enterovibrio. Next base: position 10,202 of record JBELME010000122.1, on the reverse strand, counting down.
ACAAATCATAAAACGCGGTGTGTTCACCCATTCTGAAACCTTCACAAACGCTAAGGACAAAGTTTCCTTCCGCGAGGGTGCGATGATGGGTTTCGTAGAGCAGGGTGGCGGGTTGGTCCGCTGTGCCCAATGCAGCAATCAATGAGTCGATATCATCGCTGAGTTGTGGGTTGTGTTCGGTGTATTTGTTCACATCCATATAATCAAGCATCAGATGGACTTGCTTGTTGACCAGAACATCCTGAACAAAGGCGTTGACGATGGCGCGGTTGGTTTCTGTTAAGGCGATGTCGGTCACTTGCGTGGAGCCATCTGTCATGGAGTGGCCCGAAGCATTTGGCGCGTGTTTGAGTTGCAGGTTATCCCAATGCTCAACGGTTTTATCGCCTTCGAAGCGGAACACTTCAAAACAGATTTTCTTGCTGCTGAAGTCATATTCAGTGTGGGCAAAGATGTAATCGCCATCGGAAAAAATGCGAACGATCTCGACGTGGGGGTTTGTTGTCGCAAGTCGGGCAAACAACTCAGCAAGCCCAATTCCACCTTCTTTGGTCATGGGGTTGTGTTGCACATATTGTGATTCATCCACCACAGCCACAGCGTTTGCGTCGCCGTTTTCTATACCTTTCTTGAGGAGATCGTGGATCCATTGCTTCCTTTATGCGCTCATACATCTAATTCCCGTGATACTGCTTGAAAACGAGTGTAGCGGATTGTAGGCATAAGGTGCGTCTCGGATTTCAGTCAGTGAAAGTATCCTGTGAATCAATGTCTCAAGATTCTTTGTTTCACAGCTAAATGCCTTGCAGAGTTTTGTCATACAACCCCGGTTCCAGAGGGAAAATGTGAATACTCTGCTGCCCGTTTAAGTTTGTAGCACCAAATTTCCGCCATTTCTTTTCATTTTATGTAAACCCTAAAAAGTAGATGTGACTCCAAATTATTGAAAGCATGAGATTTCATTCGATTAAGTTGCAATCTATCTGTGATGAAAACCTGATATTTCACGATGCCAAATAACTATGATGCGCGAGTTCATTATTAACGTTGTCATCAAGGAGATTGATGTGTTTTTCATCGAGTTTTTCATAGTTCTCGGCTGTATTCTTATCGGGGCTCGCATCGGCGGGATTGGGTTAGGTGTTCTGGGTGGCGTCGGTCTTGCCATTCTGAGTTTCGGTTTTGGTCTTCAACCTACCAGCCCACCGATTGATGTAATGCTTATGATCATGGCGGTTGTTGCTGCGGCTGCGGCAATGCAAGCGTCAGGCGGTTTAGATTACCTCATCAAGATCGCTTCAAGCATTTTGCGCAAAAATCCTCGTCACATCACTTTTATCGCACCGCTTGTTACATACCTCTTTACCTTCCTCGCGGGTACTGGCCACGTGGCGTATTCTGTGCTTCCTGTTATTGCGGAAGTGAGCCGTCGCAGTGGTGTACGTCCTGAGCGTCCAATGGGTATGGCTGTTATTGCTTCACAATTTGCTATTGTGGCGAGCCCAATCGCCGCAGCTGTCGTCGCCTTGGTTGCGTTCCTTGAGCCGCAAGGCATTACGCTGGCGCAAGTTTTGGCAATCACCATTCCTGGTACATTCCTTGGTTTGGCCGCAGCATGTGTCATTGTTAACAAGCTGGGTAAAGAGCTGAAAGACGATCCTGAATACCAACGTCGCATGCAAGATCCTGCGTTCCGTCAAGAGATGGAACAAGAAATGGAAGTGGCGGAAATCGTGATTAAACCAAAAGCGAAAACGGCGGTTGGCCTGTTCTTGTTTGGTGCGCTGGCAGTGGTCCTCATGGGTGCATTCCCAGCACTTCGTCCTCAGTTTGATGGCTCTGCCATGGGCATGGCACACACCATTGAAATCATCATGCTATCAATGGGTGCGTTGATCATTTTGATTTGTAAGCCTGATGGTAATGAAATCACGCAAGGCTCAGTGTTCCATGCGGGTATGCGCGCCATCGTAGCAATCTTTGGTATTGCGTGGTTGGGTGACACCTTCATCGCAGGTCACGGAGACATCGTTAAAGAAACCGTGTCTGGGCTTGTAGAAGTGGCGCCGTGGACGTTTGCATTTGCGCTGTTTGGTTTGTCAGTCATGGTAAACAGCCAAGGTGCGACAACGGCGGTATTGGTGCCAGTCGCCATTGCACTTGAGTTACCGGTGGAAGTGATTATTGCGACGTTTGTTGCGGTGAACGGTTACTTCTTCATTCCTAACTACGGCCCAATCATCGCGTCAATTGACTTTGACCGCACGGGCACCACCAAAATTGGTAAGTACATCTTCAACCATAGCTTTATGATCCCTGGTCTGTTTAGCATGGTGTTCAGTATTATCTTCGGCTTTATCTTTGCAGGTTTTGTTCTGTAATGTGAAAAGCACGTTCTCGTTAGTGCGGGAATACGTTGATACAAAGAAGTCGCCCAACTGGGCGACTTCTTTTTAGCTGTCGAGAATCACTTGGCGGATTTAAACCCGTTCAACACAGCAACGGTGTTGTGGCCGAGGTCGTCAACCGCGTAACCACCTTCAAATACAAACAGCGTTGGCAGGCCAAGCTCGCCGACCATCTTCCCGATGTTCAGGTAGTTTTCAAGCTTGAGTTTGAAGTGGCTGATTGGATCGTGCTCATACGTGTCCATGCCCAATGAAACCACCAGAGACTCAGCACCAAAGCTGCGAATTCGCGCGATGGCGGTTTCAAGGGCTGGGCGATACAGCGACCAATCGGTTTTGCCTTGTGGCAATGGCAGGTTGAGGTTGAAGCCTTCGCCTTTACCTTCACCGTGTTCATCATCAAACCCCAAATAGTGCGGGTAATCGTAATCTGGGTCGCCGTGAATCGAGACAAAAAGCACATCGTCACGGTCGTAGAAAATGCACTGGGTGCCGTTGCCGTGGTGGTAGTCGATATCTAGGATCGCGACTTTCTCGTGGCCTTGGCGGCGCAAGCCTTCGGCGGCGATGGCGGCATTGTTGATGTAGCAGTAACCGCCCATCAAATCCGGCGCAGCGTGGTGACCTGGCGGACGGCACAATGCGAATGCGGCGTTCTCGCCATTCATCAGCACATCAACACCTGTAAGTGCGCAATCCGCCGCGGAACAAATGGCGTCAAAGCTGGTTTTGGTGATCGCCGCTGTCATGTCAAAACTGTAGTAACCCAGTTTGCCTTCAATGTCTTTTGGCACGCGGTTGCGAAGGTGGCGAGCTGGAACAAAGCAGTACGGTGACGCATCATGTTCGGGGCCGTAAGTGGCTTCCCACTCGTTCCACGCGTTTTGCAGGAACGCGACATAGTCTGGGGTATGTACCCATAACATTGGGTCAATACCAAACGTTTGGGGTTCGATAACGTGATAGCCACCATCGCTGTGAATGGCGTTAAGCACCATGTCGGCGCGTTCTGGTTTTTCGAAGCATGCGGTTGGCTCGCCACCAAGGAATTCGTATTTTACTTGGTGAAGCTTTTGCTTCTCGCTATAGATGACTTTCATTCTCGTTTAGTTCCAGCCAGTATATGTTGTAAATCGACATTGCTCCGCCGATATACGACAGGCATTGACCTTTTAGTTTACCTTTATCGGCGGGAAGATCACGGTACTTGTTGAGCACGGCTTTGGCATTACGGTGGTAACTGCCGTGGTAACCGCGGTTGTACCATTCGTTTTCAAGCACATTCGCCACAGCGCCTAATGTCATGACAGCATCGAAAACCGTCAGAAGGTTCAAATCGCAATCGCGTAGCATGGATTTCGATAAGCTGTGGTTAAGATTTTAAGCTCATCATGGTAAGGATGTGTGGGCGAGAGTATGTGAGCGACAAAAGGAAAAGCCATTGAAATAATCAATGGCTTTTAAGTGGGATATCGGCTGATAGGGTAATGTGAAAAGGTTATTTGGCACTGCTCTCGATACGTTCGATTTCTCGCCAAAGATCTTCAGCCTCTGCGTGGATAAATGAATACGAACTGATATCACCATTGCGTTGCGCCTGCATCGCGCGTTCTAGCTTGGCGTTATATTGTTCACGCAGTTTTTTCGTTGGGTCTTTCTTAAACAGTGAAAACATACGACACCTCTCTAATACTAGATGTGCTAATCACTACGCAAAGTATTGCATAAATGATCATGGATGTCGTCATAGTACCCCCGATATTGCGACGGAATCATGACGCTTGCTTGACAGATTGTGTGCGTGCCTTTTGCGCTGGTGTCGAGTTATGTCTCGAAAGGGGATATGGTCGTGCTTAGTGATGTTCCCGCCCCAGAGCATCAAGGCTTCTACCTTGTGTGCCCAAAGGGCAGGCAATTCAGTGCAGAAAAACGCTGTGTCATGGAATGGTTGCGGCAGGAAATCACCGCGGGAACGTAATTTCCGTGTCATACGTCATCTTTCGTTGACTATACTTTCCCATCAACGTAACGCGCAATCATGATCACTTCATCCGCAGAATAGAGGTCTGGGATCGTGACTTCTACCTCTGCGCCCAATGTCTTTTTATAAAGTGCTTGCGCAAAATTATCAGCGCGTGTGTTCACCATTATGTGCTTTAAGGTTGAACCTTGTTCAGCAAGCAATGCTCTGACGTGAGGCAGTGACTCTTGAATCAATGCGCATCCCACGCCTTTGCCTTGTACCCTTGACGCGACTGCCAGTAACTCTAAATCCAACACAGCTTCAGCGCGAAATCCGCTTTTCTGCGTCCAAGTGATGAAGCCGAGAATGTCACCATCAGATTCCGCGACAAAGTTAAGGAAGCGGGGCGCAGCATTGAGGTTACATTCAAGCCATTCGTAAGAACGTTGCTGGCGCACGAATGCTTCTTGATGAATGGCCGCCGCGTTAGGTAAGTCAGTGTGAGTCATAGGGCGAATAAGCATAGTGACTATCTCATAAGGGGATGGCGAGTTTTATTGAGATTACAGCGCATTATCGACCGTGTCTTTTCCTTTTTCAGCCTGTTATCGATAGGGAAAGGAACCCAATTGCGGTTGTTTCTTTACAAGTGTCGATTCGCGCTCTATTGTGCCGGAATCTTTACGGCTATTGGCTAAAATAAGCAGGTAGCAAAGTATTGTTGCGTAATTCACATACGAAGGTGAAATGAAGATACCAGCGAGATTATTGCCATTGGTTGAAGATGGCATGGTTGATGAAGTGATTTCTCAGTTGATGAGTGGCAAAGAGGCCTCGGTATACGTTGTATCGAGTGGCGGCCGTATCTGCTGTGCGAAAGTGTACAAAGAAATCGATCAACGTAGCTTTAAGCAAGCGGTGGCGTACCGCGAAGGGCGCAAAGTAAAAGACAGTCGCCGCGCACGTGCAATGGTGAAAGGCTCGAAATTTGGCCGTGATGAACAAGAAAAAGTGTGGCAGAACGCAGAGGTGGATGCTTTATACGCGTTGTCTGAAGCGGGTGTTCGTGTTCCTCAACCCTATGGTTGCTTTGATGGCGTGCTCTTGATGGAACTCGTCACTGACGATACCGATTCCGTCGCACCACGTTTGAACGATGTGACCCTAACGCGCGAACAAGCATTGCGAGACCATGCGCAGATCATTAAAGATGTCACGCGCATGCTGTGTGCAGGTATCGTGCATGGAGATTTGTCAGAATTTAACGTGCTGGTGGATCACCTCGGCCCTGTGATCATCGATTTACCGCAAGCGGTTGATGCCTCAGCAAACAACAACGCGAAGTGGATGCTCGAACGCGATGTGAACAACATGACCAACTACTATGGGCAATACGCGCCAGAGTTGATTGGCACACAATACGCCAAAGAAATGTGGGCGCTTTACGAAGCGGGCGACTTAACGCCAAACACAGAACTCACGGGCGTGTTTGTCGATGATGGCAGTGATGCCGACGTTGATGGCCTGATGGCAGAAATCAACGCCGTGATGGAAGAAGCGCGTTTACGCAAAGAGCGTCGTTTGCAGGCGGAATCTGGCGAAGAATAGTCTTCCAGTCTTCTATCACTTTTTGAATGCATACCTTTTGAAGCCAGTCTTAGGACTGGCTTTTTGCGTTCAGGGCTTTGTTGAGCGCCCTTGCGACATTCATGTGCGGGTTGAGACCGCGTATCGCTTTACCGATCTCGTTATTTCTTCCTCCGACAAACAATTTCTTCTTTGCCCGCCAATTTATGCTGCGTTGTTTATCCCCTAACTGCTGCTTATGCTCGATGATGGTTAAGTCAGTGGCTAACGCGTCTTCGTCAAAAAAACCGCTAAAGCAGAGGACGAAAAAGAGAGGGACATAATAATGAACAAAGACAGTCGAGGTCTTTCTTATTCCGGTACAGATAAAGCAGGTATCGCGAAATTTGAAGAAGCAATGGCGTGGAATTTTGATTACCTACCCAACGGATTGGAAAGGGTTGATGCGCTGTTAGCTGAGTATCCGCACTTTCTTATGGCATGGGTGCTAAAGGGTTACAGCATTGCAAGTGAAGGTCGCTTTGGGGCATTGAGCAATATCCCACTCACGTTTATTGAAAATAGCAGTATCAGTATCGCTTCGACGCCGAGGGAAAGAAAACATGTGTTGGCGTTGTCCGCTTATTCCCAAGGCGACATAAAGAAAGCAGTAGAAATCTGGGCTGACATTTTGAACGAATGGCCATTGGATTTGCTCGCGTTCCGTCAATCGACAGGGAATTTATTTTGGATGGGGGAGCGACAGCGCTTGGTGGATACTGCCGCAAAAATCGCACCTCATTGGACTGAAAGTACGCCAGGATACGGCTATTTTGTCGGTGCGTTTAGTTTTGCATTGGAAGAGGTGGGGGAATATTCGCTCGCTGAAAAATATGCGCGCCGCGCTGTTGAAATAAACCCCTATGATATGTGGGCAGTACACTCGATGGCTCATGTGCTTGAAATGAATGCGAGAACCGATGAAGGCATCGCCTGGATTGAAGAGAGACATGATCGTTTGCCTAAGCATAATGCCTTCGTCGGTCACATTTGGTGGCATCTGGGTTTGTTTCATTTAGAGCAAGGCCATATCGACAAAGTGCTGTCTTTGTTTGATGAATATATCTACCCGGAAGCCTCATCGTTTTATCTCAACATACAAAACGGGGCATCTTTGCTGAAAAGGCTTGAATTCGTGGGCGTTGATGTAGGCAACCGATGGGAACGCCTTTATCAAGGGGTCAAAGATTCCATTGGTGATTACTTCTATCTTTTCACGGAACTGCATACCGCGATGATACTGAGTCGATCGGGCAATGCCTTCCAACTATCGCAACTTCATGCTTCTTTGTCAGATTGGACCAAAACCAGGTACACCAATGAAACGTCGATTGCTCAAGAGTTAATATCGGGTATTTCAGCTTATGAGGCTAAGGACTACGCGATCGCTTCAAAAATAATCCTCCCTCAACGTTACAGTCTGTCAGTGTTGGGTGGAAGCCATGCTCAACAAGATGTTATTACCCAATACCTCATCAATGCGGAGCTCAAAAACCATAATGTAAATACAGTGACTGGTTTAATGAAAGAGCGGGTCTCTCGCCGCACGCAATGGGATGATAAACCTCAACAGTTTATGGAAATGTGGCAGAAAATTGATGCGATGAAAGACGGTATGTCGGACGATGTTTTCCGTCAATTGTTGAGAAAAGTTCAGTGAAAAATGGGTAAACCAACGCCATCGGATAGGTAAATCACTAGGCGGCAAGTACGCAATGAAAAGGACAAATTGAACATGACGGTAACCATCAATTTTTATAGCGACGTGCTTTGTTTTTGGGGCTGGGTGGGCCAACAACTTAACGACCAAGTGACGCCGCTTTGCGATGATGATGTGGAATGGAAACACCATTGTTTAGCTTTATACGGAAACGTGCCGGAACGAATGCGCGCGTTAGGCGAGGGTGACAAAGGCTACATGAAGTACGCTGAAATAACTTGGCGATTGATGGCACGTTTTGATGGTTTAGATGTTCACCCTGATCTCTGGCGAAAAGTGCGACCAACCAGTTCATTGATGCCACATCAAGCGATTAAAGCGGTTGCCTATGTCGCAGGAGAAAAGGAGGCGCATGATGTTGAACGTGCGCTGCGTGAAGCGTTATTTTGCGATGCGAGAGACATTAGCCACTTTGGTGTGATGAAAGATGTGCTTTCTGATCTCCATTTGGCGGTGCCTGACGTAATGGAATGTCTGCAAAGCGGGTATGCATTGGCTTCTGTTTATGGCGACATTAAGCGTGCTGAAACGGATAAAGTACCGGGCAGCCCGGCGTGGATATTTGACGATGGACGCTATCGTTTCTTTGGTCAAGTGGATGTCGAGTCGTTGGCATTTGCCATTAATAGGGTTGTAGCAAGGCAGTCATAGTTGGTGTTCGCACTTAGCGTCAAAACAAATATGCTCAGCACTAACCATTATCAAATGTCCTGCCTGGTTCTTTTTGAAGCGTATTGCCTTACTGTTTGTTGCTGTTTTCCGCATTCAATGTTTGATAACCCGCCCAAACACGCGTTAACGTTGTTACCCAGCAAAGCGCCCCAAAGGCCCACGCCATTTCTGCAAAATACCCAGGGAACAAACAAAACAGCACGAAACACGCAATGGTTTCTGTGCCTTCGGTTAAGCCACCGATGTAGTAAAGTGACTTGTTCTGATAAACCGGGTTTTCAATATCACGCTTACTCGCCATGACCGCAAACGCCAAAAAGCTGGACCCTGTTCCCATGAAGGAAAACACCAAGAACGTTGCCGCAACGGCATTTTGATCGGGGCTCGCCAACGCAAAGGCAAAAGGAATCATGGCGTAGAACAAGAAATCCAAGGTGATATCGAGGAAACCGCCCGCATCGGTGATCCCTTGCCGCCGCGCCAATGCGCCATCAAGCCCATCAAAAATCCGATTAATCGCAATAAACAACAAGCCCAATCCGTAATGCTCGGTGGCGATGGCTGGGAGAGCGAGTACCCCAATCAAGAACCCCGCAACCGTGATTTGATTAGCGGAGCAACCGATGGCGTCAGGCAGTTTTGCTGCTTGTTTTAGCGGCCAGCGAATCACGGCGATGGCATAACGATCAAGCATGTTTTTCCTCTGGCTTTATCAAGTTCGCGGTCGGTGACATATCTGATGCCGTTGGCATTGGCCATTGTAAACAAGTGCTTTCATCTGGTACGTCGTCTTCATCATGGGTGACCATTACAGCGGCGATATTGCGGTTTTTTATTTGCTGAAAAACAAACGCCCGGAATGCTTTTCGCAGAGGTTTGTCGAGCTTGCTGAACGGTTCATCGAGCAAAATGACATCAGGGTGGGAGAGTAGGGTACGCATCACGCTGACACGCGCGCGTTGACCGCCCGAAATTTGCTGCGGTGCTTTGAATGCAATGTCAGCAAGGTCGATATCTTCCAACGTTTGCAGTGCACGGGATTTTTTCTCTGAGGCCGTCATGGTATCCGGCAAACCAAACGCGAGGTTTTGCCAAACATTCAAATGTGGGAAGAGTAAATCGTCTTGAAACAATATCCCCACCGCGCGTTTCTCAGCAGGTAATGCCAAAATGCTTTTTCCATTCACGCGAATATCACCTAAGCATTCAAACTCGGGTGACAGATGACCGGCAATGGCATTTAGCAGCGTTGATTTTCCGCAGCCACTTGGGCCCATCACCGACAGGATGTGGCCGTTTTCAATCGTGAATGACATGCCATGAAGCAGTGTCATTTGTGGCGATTTAATGGTTAGGTTTTGAACTGATAAGCTCATTGGAACTCACTTTTATGTCAGCGTGACGTGCTAAACGACGCTGAGGATCGGCGAATCGGCTGGCGACGAGGGCAATGCCGAAAAAGACCAAAGGTAAAAATGCCTGTATGAGGCCATATATCGCGCTAATGCGTCTGTCTTGTCCGCTGGCGAGACTCACCGCTTCCGTGGTGAGTGTGGTTATTCTGCCCGCACCGAGAAGCTGTGTGGGTAAGTATTGCGCAAAGCTCACGCTTAGCCCAACCGCCCAAGCCAGCAAAATAGCAGGTAAGACAATCGGCAACTTTACGGACAACCATGCTTTCCAAGCGCTGTGGCCGAGACTGCGCGCTGTTTGGGTAAGCCGCTGGTCAAAAGAATGCCAAGGCCCATCTAGGGCGAGATAGACATACGGGAAGGCAAACAGGATGTGCGCCCAAATGGTAGCTGGCACATGC
>JBELME010000121.1:0-11578 GCA_042096095.1 Enterovibrio sp. | reverse complement strand
AGGTGATAAAATCGACGGCTTTTTTTCAGCATCATAATTTTATTACGTTCAACACTGAGGCAGTCGACGATGGAACTTCATCATTTGGTGAATACCTTTGGTCAGGATTTACAACGCAGGTATGGCGAAAAAGTGCATAAGCTTACATTGCATGGTGGGTTTAGTTGCCCCAATCGAGATGGCACGTTGGGCCGCGGCGGTTGTACATTTTGTAACGTTGCGTCGTTTGCTGACGAAACGGCACAACAGCTCTCTGTGACAACGCAATTGGTACAGCGCGCGGGTGAGATTGGTCGTGCGAAGCGGTATTTGGCGTATTTTCAGGCATACACAAGCACGTACGCGGAAGTCGAAAAGCTGAAAGCCATGTATGAAGAAGCACTCAAGACCACAGACATTGTTGGCTTGTGTGTTGGCACGCGTCCTGACTGTGTGCCTGATGCCGTTCTTGAGTTGTTAGCAAGCTATCATGCTCAAGGCTATGAGATCTGGCTAGAGCTTGGCCTTCAGACCGCCAATGATAAAACCCTGCATCGCATAAATCGCGGGCATGATTTTGCTTGCTATGATCGTGTTACCAAGAAGGCGAGAGCCTTGGGGTTGAATGTTTGCACCCACCTTATTGTTGGTTTGCCGGGCGACACACGCGTCGATCATATTGACACCATTGAGCGTGTCGTCGAAACAGGAACTGACGGTATTAAGCTGCATCCTCTTCATATTGTTGAAGGCAGTGTCATGGCCAAATCTTGGCGTGCAGGACGTTTGGATGAAATCACAATAGATGACTATGTCGAGAGTGCATCAGAGATGATCCTTCGAACGCCTTCAAATGTTGTTTATCATCGTGTCTCTGCGAGTGCGCGTCGTCCAACCTTGCTTGCGCCAACATGGTGCGAGAATCGTTGGCTTGCGATGACGGGCGTTGCGCGTGCATTGACGGAAAAGGGCGCACAAGGGACATTGCTTAATGATGCCTTTGTGTTTCCCTCCTAGAATGACCAAATCAGTGTTTACTGGGTATATCTGTGTTGAGCTGAGGAAAATCGCGGCTTACTAGAGAACCTCCGTCGCAAAACGGTGTAGGCTTATTCGTTTTCTTTCTCACCCGTATGGCAAGATAAAGCGTGAGGTTTGTTCAAAAATTGAACGGACCAGTAATAAAGACGCAAAGGAGCACAAGTTTGGGATGGTTGAATGACTGATTGGATGCCAATGGCAGCCGTAACGCTCTTGATCGGTTTTCTTATCGGTACGTTTTGGGCGTCTCGCCGTCGTGTTGTATCGAAGAAAACATGGCAAGCGTACCTATCAAACCTCTATTCTCCCAAAGCCATGATCGGTGTGGGTGACGGCAAGATTCTGTTTGCTAACAGGGGATTTGTGCGTCTTTTTAATGTCGAAACCGTCAATGGACAACTCGAATTTAAAGGGACAAATGACAAAGCCACGTTTGAATCCTTACTAAAATACCGTCGTTGGCCTTTGCCCTTTATTGATGTCACTGCCGACTTTAGGGCTGTTTCAAACCGCAATGCGCCAAGGTACGCACGTTTTTCTGGCCTTCCCGTCTGGTGCAGTGGCCAGCGAGCGTGGATTATCTCCCTCGAACCTGAATCTGAAAGCGTCTATAGCGAGCCTTTTGCCAACAACGACAATCATATCTTTCGCAGTGTTATCAACTCTCTGGCTGAACTGGTGTGCTTTCAGGACAGAAACGGACGCATTGTTGGCACCAACAACGCGTTTGATCGTTTTTGGAAAGGGCGAGAAGACGAGGGCTTATTCTTTAATGCGGAAGATAACTTCGAGAGCCGCCGGACACAACAAAGTTGGACGACGACACCTGCGGGTGACAGTTGCTTACTCGAAACCAGCCAAACAGTGCTTCGAGATAATGACAATCGCATCTATGGCACGCTGAGCATTAGCCACGATGTGACCAACTGGCACATGATGCAAGAAGTGTTGGAACAAGAGATTGCCGCGAGACAAGAAGTTGAACAACGCTTAAAGCAACACAGCAATGTGTTGACCTCCATCTTCGAAGCCAGTGTGGATCCGATTGGGATTTATAACTCTTCCTACGTTTTCCTCGGCGGAAATGCGGCGTTTGCCGAAGCCATGGGCGCACCGCATGACAACCTCGAAGGACAGCAAGCGGCGGATTTGATGGATCCGGATGTATTGGCGGATCACAAGCGCGTCGATGTGCCTGTGCTGAAAGAAGGCAAGACCATCAAGTATGAAGACTTGGTGATGAAGCGCGATGGCTCGCAAGTTTGGTATGAATTAACCAAAACCCAATTCCGCGATCCGACGGATGACACTATCGGCGTCTTAGTGATCGCCCGTGATGTCACAGCTCGAAAAGCAACGCAACAAGAACTCGCAGATGCCATCATGGAGCTTGAGGAATTGAGCTTCGTTGATGGTCTAACAAAAGTTGCGAACCGACGCAGCTTTGACGAGCAACTTGTGAAAATGTGGCACTCCCACATTCGTGAGCAAGAGCCGCTCTCTCTTATTCTTTGCGACATTGATTACTTTAAGCCTTACAACGACAACTATGGCCACCAGCAAGGCGATAAAGCGCTACGTATGGTGGCGGAAGTGTTCCTCGATGTGATCAGAAGGCCGCTCGATGCCGTTGCGCGATACGGTGGTGAAGAGTTTGCTATTTTGCTGCCGAACACGTCGGAAGAAGGTGCCGTGTATGTGGCGGAAAAAATTGCAGATGCACTGGCGTGCGCCAATATTGAACATGGATTCTCTTCTGCTTCAACACGATTGAGCTTGAGTCAGGGCGTGGCGACTATTCTGCCTGTTCAAGGGCAAGATTACGGTGACTTGGTCCTGGCTGCCGATAAAGCCCTTTACCGCGCAAAACACGCCGGACGAAACCGCATCGCCTCAACAAACCTCGTGGCTGATCGCGTCTAGATTACACAAGCGACTACAAACACTGCGTATTCCCACATCGCCTCTCATTGAACGACATGAGAGGCTGTGGATCCTGCCTCTTGAAGTTATTTCGACATATAAGGGGCATTTCGACGCCTTTTTCTTTAGCTTGTTCTGGGTGCTCGCTATTATGTTGCTTCAGAACCGTTGATCAGGAAGTTCAATGAAGCAAATAAAACTCTTGGCACAATACTACGTCGATTTATTGGTGAAGCTAGGTATTGTCCGATTCAGCATGCTGCTGGCCCTCGCGCTTGTTGCGCTGGCTGTTGTGGTGCAAGTGGCCATTACGCTTGTGCTCAATGGCAGTGTGCATGACAGCGATATCGTCCGCTCCGTCTTTTTTGGCCTCCTTATCACACCTTGGGCCGTGTATTTCCTTTCTGTCGTCGTCGACCAACTTGAAGAATCTCGTCAGCGCTTGACGAAACTGGTCGCCAAGCTCGAAGAGATGCGTTCTCGCGACATGGAGCTTAACCGCCAACTCACCGATAACATTGCCCAGCTCAACTTAGAAATTGAAGAGCGTAAGCGTGCAGAAGAAGCACGTGAAGAGGCCATGCTCGATCTTGAAAACGAAGTCTATCAACGTGAAAAAGCCCAGTTAGAACTGGCAGAGCAAACTGCATTACTGCGCTCCTTCATTGATGCGTCACCTGATCTCATTTACTACCGAAATGAACGGGGTCAATTCTCGGGCTGTAACAAAGCCATGGAAGAACTCACCGGTAAGAAAGAAAAGGAATTGGTCGGCCTAACGCCTTGGGATGTTTACAGTGAGGATGTGGCGAGTAAGGTTGTTGAAACCGATCAGCAAGTCTTTGATAACAATCTGTCTTTGACTTATGAACAATGGCTAGAGTATAACGATGGCCAGAAAGCGTACTTTGAACTGCGCAAATTGCCGTTTTATTCCCGTGATGGACGCCGCTTAGGTTTGGTTGGTTTTGGTCGAGAGATCACTGAGCGTAAGCGTTACCAAGATGCATTGGAGAAAGCGAGCCGTGATAAAACCGCCTTTATCTCTACGATCAGCCACGAGTTACGAACCCCTCTTAACGGTATTGTCGGTTTGAGCCGCATGTTGCTGGATACCCGATTATCGAATGAGCAACTGGGGTATTTACGCACAATTCACGTCAGCGCGATTACCTTAGGGAATATCTTTAACGACATTATCGACCTCGATAAATCGGATCGCAGCCGCTTAGAGCTTCTTCCACAGCCTATAGATTTACCTGATTTCGTCACCGAAATTGAAAACATCAGTGGTTTGATGGCAGAACAAAAGGGCTTGCGCTTCTCACTCGATCGCATGACGTCATTTCCTGCGGCAGTGAGCGTGGATGGTACCCGTTTACGCCAAATCCTCTGGAATTTGGTGGGCAACGCCGTGAAGTTCACGAAGCAAGGGGCGGTGAATGTCGCGGTCAGTTGCGACGTTGAGGACCAAATGGCACACCTTCAATTTGATATTGAAGACAGTGGCATCGGCATTCCGTTTGAAGAACAAAAGAAAATCTTCGCCATGTACTATCAAGTGAAGCAAGGTGAAGACAATCTGCACGCCGTGGGAACAGGTATTGGATTGGCGGTATCGAGAAAACTGGCGCGCTTGATGGGCGGTGACATTACGGTAGACAGTGAGGAGGGAGAAGGGAGTACCTTTACGGTAACGCTCAGCGTACCGCTTTGTGATGCCGTTGAAAGCCAAGAGCGTGTGATAACAGAGCAAAGCCCACTGCAAATTCTGCTGGTGGAAGACATTGAGCTGAACATCACCGTTGCCGTGAACTTGTTGGAGAGCTTTGGTCATACGGTGACAGTTGCGCGATGTGGCAAAGAAGCGCTAGAGACATTCCCAACCGCACACTTTGATCTTTTATTACTGGATATCCAGTTACCAGATATGACAGGGTTTGATATCGCAGCGCAATTGCGCAGTGGCGGTGAACCTTTACCGCCTTTGGTGGCGTTGACTGCGAATGTCATAAAAGACAAATCCGAATACATTCAACGTGGCATGGATGACGCTATCAGCAAACCGATCAGCGTGGCTGCGGTAACGGATGTGATTGAGCGATTAGCGCTTCAATGCCCATTGAGTAAAGGACATACACCTGTGGTTGAACCGAAGAAACCGGGAAACGAGCTCTACGAAACACTGCTCGATCTCGAAATGCTGCGCTCATACGTGGATATTGTGGGCCCAGAGCCTGTTTATCAAAGCATCACGATGTTCGAAGAAGTGATGCCAGATTACATTCATATCTTAGACAGCAACATGACTGCCAAAGATCAGGATGGCATTGCCAGCGAAGCGCACAAAATCAAAGGCGCGGCGGGATCGATTGGCTTGAAACATATTCAGAAAGTCGCTCAGAAAGCACAATCGCCAGAGCTACCTGCTTGGTGGGAGAACATCGCGGATTGGGTGGATGAAATCAAAGAAGGCTATAAGCACGATTTGAAGGTGCTGAAACAATGGCTGGATGAATACAGCAAATAGCAATGAAAGAAGGGATGAAAGTGAAGGCTTTTGTCCCTTTTTCTTTTTCGCTGATCTTTCTTGGCTTTTCTACGCGTTGTACTGTTGAAATTGCGGTATAGGGGCTTCAGCTAAGGCTGGATTGATAAGGTGAGTTGCGGCCAGCAGAGAAACTGACGCCATACCTAAAAAGAGAAAACAAAAAGGCCTGCAATGCAGGCCTTTTTCATCAGTGTCGTTTTGCGTCAGCGAAGATTAAATGTCTTCTAGCTCGCCGCAGAAACGGTAACCTTCGCCGTGGATAGTAGCGATGATTTCTGGTGTATCACCAAATGACTCGAAGTGCTTACGGATACGACGAATGGTGACGTCAACCGTACGATCATGTGGTTTCAACTCACGGCCAGTCATCTTCTTGAGAAGGTCTGCGCGTGTTTGGATTTTGCCTGGGTTTTCACAGAAGTGCAGCAGAGCACGGAACTCGGAACGTGGCAGCTTGAATTGCTCGTTGTCTGGGCTAATCAGTGAACGGCTGTTGATATCAAGTACCCAGTTGTTGAATACGTAACGCTCTACAGAACGTTTATCTTCTGGTACTGCGCCTTGGCTCATTGCACGCGTCAAAAGGTTACGCGCACGGATGGTCAGTTCACGTGGATTAAATGGTTTGGTGATGTAATCGTCAGCGCCAATTTCCAAGCCTAGGATCTTGTCTACTTCGTTATCACGACCAGTTAGGAACATAAGAGCCATGTCGCCTTGCTCGCGAAGTTCGCGTGCTAGCAGCAGGCCATTTTTACCTGGCAGGTTGATGTCCATGATCACCAGGTGTACCTGATTGTTGGAAAGCACTTGGTGCATTTCCTCGCCATCGTTGGCTTCCAGTACAGTGTAACCTTCCGCTTCAAAGATGCTTTTCAGCGTGTTACGCGTTACGTGTTCGTCTTCTACAATCAGAATATGAGGGGTTTGCATTGGCGTTACCTAATTTCTTTAAGGAATCTGGTATTTAACAATCACAGAATATGTTGATTCTATGAAAAAATTTACAAACAGGAAAAGTACCTAGAAAGCCACTCTTCGACTTCAAAAGCATACTTCCCTGATCCGAACGCCATCCTTAGAGAAGGTTTTTGCTGAAGCGTAATTTTACGCTGCATGCTACTGATCAAATCATTTTGGCCAGCAAATCCATTGGATAGCGCTGATTGTATTCATTTAACAGCGTGCTAACAATAATTAGTAATAAATCAACGCGATTTTTTTTAATCTTTATTGATATACGTCAATCTCAGGGAAAGTCGTCTCAAAAAGGGGAATATCACCTCGATACTTGGCCGATTCTTTAAGAGTACGTTTAAACATTTTCGTACTATTACAACAGGTGTGAAAATTGTGTAAAGAGATTTCGCGCCAGCGCGAATATCTCACCATGTTGTCGCATAACGGTCAACCACTTCGCCTTGAGAGCCATGCGTCCGTCACTTCACGTTTTTCCAAATTGTGCAGCAATCCTCAGAGGGAAATTAAATATAGCAATAAGGTTTTGGTGTGGATGATTAAATCATCTTTAGTTGCTTTGGTAGTGTTTGCATCTATATAGCACGTGGAAATTGAGGTTGATTCCATTTGGAGTTTGCGAGATATCTGGTGCTTGGACGCGCCCGTCATTTGCTAAAAACAGCGAGTCGTGAAAGTTTGGCTACAGTTATGGCTGAAAACGCGCAATGAAGGTGATTCGTTGCTCGGGTATTTAAGAAAAGCGTGGAAAGGCATGGAGGCAATATGAACGACTTACTTCCTGATTTGAGTGATGAGCACGGTGACAATGTTCAATGGTTACCTATCCAATGGCGTGATTTCGGTGGTGAATCCATCTTCTCAGGTCAGGTTGAAACCCTGCATTGCTTGGAAGATAACTCCAAAGTGCGGGAGTTGGTGAACCAACCCGGTAATGGTCGTGTCTTGGTTGTTGATGGACAGGGCAGCCTCAACAAAGCGTTGCTGGGTGACTTATTGGCAGAGCGAGCCGTAGAAAACAACTGGAAAGGCATTATTATTTTCGGCGCGGTGAGAGATGCGGGCGCGCTCAGTACCATGGCGCTTGGGGTGAAAGCCTTGGGGGTGTGTCCGATAAAAACAGAAAAACTGGGCGCGGGAGAGATTGGCGTGACGCTAGAACTCGGTGGCGTTTCCATTGCGTCTGGCGATTATTTGTATGCCGATCTTAACGGCGTAATGGTCAGCAAGAGGTCCGTATATTAAAGCGGGGTACCTTTAAATGTGTCGGTTAAAAGCGGTAGCCGACACCGAGTTGATATTGGGCGGATGCCGAGGGCTCTTGGTTTAGTGAATAGTCAAAGCGTGCTTCAACATTTAGGTGCTCGGTGAGCTGCAATTTACTGCCCATCCCGACAATACCTACCGTCTCTTCATTCTTGCGCTCGGCTTGAACACTGCTTTCAAAACTGAGTTTTTCATTAAAGCTATATTGAATACCGCTCAACAAACCTTTGGCGCTTGTTGATTCGCTGGTGGTGGTGCGCATTTCAGTGGCAAGGTAAACATTAATGTTCTTGAGCACGGGGTAGTGATACCCGCTATTGATCGTCCAACTGTCGAAACCATTATAGCCACTAGTGATTGAGTTTGAAAACCACGGCTTGCGTGTGTCTTCCTCAATATATTCATAGAGCGGGAGAGAGTCTTGTGCAGCACTGAAAAACGCCACGCATTGAAGAGTGACTGCGAGCAAAAGCTTGTTCATTTACGCCACTCCTTTTTTCGTTATTTTTATGGTTAAGTGTCTAGTCTAGTTCACGCGTTTCAGTTTTGATAAGAGGCTCGTCAGTTTTTTTCAACAATTGGGAATCACCGCAGTGTCAATAAGTTGCCACCCTTTCTTGCCCTCTAAAATAAAAGCAAACGGCGTGCCTAAATGGCACGCCACTTAAGGCTTAAATCACATTTTAGTTCTGAGAATATTGAAACGACATTCATCGCTGTAAGGGAATACATCGTTGAACTGGCCTTGCTGAATATTGTTTTGTAATTGCTTCCAATAATCAGCCTCGAACAAGTCCGAATGTAATTCGTTAAAGAGCGAACGTATTTTCGGGTTGATCAGTAAGAAGGTTCGGAACTCCTCAGGGAATACATCATACTCGCCAACGCTGTACCAAGGTTCAGCTGCCATCTCATCTTCAGGGAAGCGAGGCGGTGGAATGCGCCTAAAGTTCACTTCCGTCAGGTACATGATTTCATCGTAATCGTAGAAGATAACGCGGCTATGCCTAGAGACACCAAAGTTCTTAAACAGCATGTCTCCCGCAAAGATATTTGCGGCCGCAAGTTGCTTAATGGCGTCGCCATATTCTTGTACGGCTTCTCTGAGTTCGTCTTCATTGGCCTGCTCAAGATAGATATTGAGCGGGATCATACGTCGTTCCATATACAAATGGCTGATATGGACTTCTTTACTCGTCAGTTTGATCAGAGAAGGGGCAACCTCAAGTAATTCTTCGATCAGCTCTTCGCTGAATCGATCTCTTGGAAAAATAAAATTGCGGTAATCCAAGGTGTCCGCCATTCGACCGACACGGTCATGCTCTTTTACCAATTGGTATTTCTCTCTGACAACGGCATGAGTGATGTCTTTTTGTGGGGCGAACTTGTCTTTAATGATCTTAAACACGAAGCCATAGGAAGGCAGGGTGAACACAGACATCACCATCCCTTTGATGCCTGGGGCGACGACAAATTGGTCGTCCGAGTTATCCATGTGGTGCAGGAATTCTCGGTACAGTTCCGTTTTACCGTGTTTCTGACAACCGATGGCTGTGTACAGCTGTGCCGGTGTTTTATGTGGCATCAACTGGCTAAGGAAATCGACCAAGGCAGCAGGTGCAGGAGCGTAAACCATAAAGTAAGAGCGCGCGAAGCCGAAAATGACACTGACATCATCTGAATCGGCAATGCAGGCATCAACGAACAACTCACCGTCTTCGTTTATAAGAACCGGGATCACAAGGGGACGAGTTTGGTTGGCCATTTCAATGCGGCCGATGAGATAGGCCGCTTTGTTGCGATAGAACGGCTCTCGCACCATGTCGATAATGATTTCACTGGTTAGCTGTGGCCCGAGTCTGATTTGAAGCGCTTCGACAATCCGGTGAACATCTCGTGCTTTATTTTCCCAGCTCAGTGAAAAAGGTGTGTCATCTAATAATCGTTCAACTGTCTGGATGAGATCTTTGTTACTTGAATAACGCTTTAAAAGAGGCGTGGGGTATTTGGGAATACGGCCACCTTGCGAACTATTCACAAACAGTTTGTCGCGGCGAATGTTTCGGTGATCGAAAATTCGGCAATACACAGAGTTAAAGAAGCTTTCCGCGATGTCATAGCGAGGATAGTCATCGAGGAGTTGGCTATACGCATCTTTTACACCCATCAGAAACGAACGAGTCGCATGCTGTTTATCAAGCATGGTTTTGAGTTGCTGTGCGACTAAACCAACATGGAGGTCGTAAAAGTTAATGCGTTTTTTTAACGCGGATTGTACGCTTTTCCAGTCTTGCTGCTCGAAACGTTCTTGCGCTCCCGCTGTCACATCGAGAAAGCGACCATACATGGCGTCTGAACCTTGTAAAATTGTCGCTGCGACGAGTTGCTCCATTGCTTCTGCCACGGCTCCCTCCTTTGAATAGATGCTTTTTCTATCACATTTCAATCCACTATGTCTTGATGAGGTTTATTGCGCAAGAATTAACCGTTGGAAAGCTGCGCTTTCTCATTTTTTAAAATAGTTAACTAAGAGTTGCGAAATGCTGCGTTTTTTTGAGAGGTAACTTAAATTTTTGTTGACCTCGTGACCTGCTTTGGGTAAAGGTTATAAAAACGCAGCAAGGAAGTTTTAAAACATGCTTCAATCAGCCTCAACCCGTTTCATCATTACCATTATTACCGGCACCATGTGTGCAGGTGCGGGCTGATTTGCACAGAATTTTTAAAAAAGCCCGTACCCCACAAGGTGCGGGCTTTTTTTCGTTAGTTTACTTATGAATTAGAAAGCTCAGGATGGAGCTGGAGGAAAGGATGCGAGTTTTAAAGTTTGGGGGTACATCCCTCGCCAACGCGGAACGATTTAGTAGAGCCGCAGAAATCATTACCAGCAATACCTGTCAAAGCGACGTATCCGCTGTACTTTCTGCACCAGCCAAAATCACCAATGCACTCGTTGCTGTCATTGATAGCACAGTTAAACACGGCGAGGCAGAGCGCCAAGTCGCAGAGATCCACGCCATTTTCAGCGCCTTGTTTGATGGGCTTGATGAAATGGAAGAAACGTTTGATAAAGCACCACTTTACCTCGAACTGGATAAAACACTGAATCAGCTGAAGCAATACATCCACGGTATTGCGCTTCTGGGCTTGTGTCCTGACAACATCTACGCACGCATCATCAGCAAAGGTGAGCGCCTGTCTATCGCGACCATGTCAGCATTGCTGCAAGCACGTGGCCATAAAACGTTCGTGATTGACCCTGTGCACTATCTGCAAGCAAAGGGTGATTACCTTGAAGCCATGGTCGACATTGAAGTGTCTTCCGATAACTTCAAGCGTGAGCCTATTCCTGCTAAGCGCATCGGTTTGATGCCGGGCTTCACTGCGGCGAATGAACAAGGTGAGCTGGTTACCCTAGGGCGTAACGGCTCTGATTACTCAGCGGCTGTTTTGGCAGCCTGCGCTCGTGCTGAGTGCTGCGAGATTTGGACGGACGTTGATGGCGTTTACAGCTGTGACCCACGTTTGGTGCCAGATGCGAAGCTGCTTAAATCACTGAGCTACCAAGAGGCAATGGAGCTGTCGTACTTTGGTGCGAAAGTGCTTCACCCGAAAACCATCCTGCCTATTGCCCGTTTCCACATCCCTTGTTTGATCAAAAATACCGCGAACCCTCAGGGCGCGGGCACATTGATCGGTATCGATAACGGTGAAGACAACCTTGCAGTGAAAGGGATCACTACCCTTAGTGACCTGAGCATGGTGAACGTATCAGGCCCCGGCATGAAAGGCATGGTGGGCATGGCGGCGCGTGTGTTTGGTGCAATGTCGGCGGATCGG
>JBELME010000120.1:0-11569 GCA_042096095.1 Enterovibrio sp. | reverse complement strand
ACCTGCTGCAATCACTTCTTTACCACCCGCAATATCTTCAGGTTTGTAGTCGCCACCTTTTACCAGCAAGCTTGGCAGCACTTCGCTGATCAAGCGTTGCGGTGTTTCTTCCGCGAAAGGCACAACCCAATCCACCGCGCTCAAACCCGCCAACACTGCCATACGGCGATCGGTTGGGTTAACAGGACGACCGGGTCCTTTCAAACCACGGACAGATTCATCGGTGTTCACGGCAACAATTAGGCGATCACCCAATTTCGCCGCTTCATTCAAGTAAGCCACATGGCCAGCATGAAGAATGTCGAAGCAACCATTTGTCATAACGACCGTTTCGCCACGGGATTTTGCCATTTGAACGGCAGCAATCAGTTGATTCTCAGCCACCACACCAAAACCAGACTGGTGGCTTCCGTGAACCGCTTCGGTCAATTCGATGGTCGACAGCGTAGACGTACCCAGTTTACCAACAACGACACCTGCCGCCGCATTCGCAAGGGCACACGCATCAGCCAGTGATTTACCCGCAGCCAGCGATGACGCCAACACAGAAATCACGGTATCGCCCGCACCGGTCACGTCATACACTTCTTTCGCCAACGTAGGCAGACTCAAAGGATCTTGGCCCTCTTGAAGAAGCATCATGCCGTGCTCACTGCGCGTGACAAGTAGCGCTTCAAACTCAAACTTACGAATAAGTTCTAAGCCTTTCTCAACGATGTTTTCTTCCGTTGGGCATGCACCCACCACGGTTTCAAATTCGCTCATGTTTGGCGTTAATAGTGTTGCACCGCGGTAACGTTCAAAGTCAGCACCCTTTGGATCAACCAAGGTAGGAATGCCCGCTTTACGCGCCAACTGAATCATTGGCTGCACGTTTTCCAGTGCACCTTTGGCATAATCAGACAAGATCATTGCTTTGGTATTTGGCAACGCGGCTTCGATGCGCTCAAGGATTGGCGCGATGTCCACATTGTGGAAGCCTTCTTCGAAATCAAGGCGAATCAATTGCTGGTTTCGGCTCATCACACGCAACTTGGTGATGGTCGGGTAGTTCGCTAAACCAACAAAATTACAATCGACTTTCAGTGAACTGAGGGTTTCATTCAGCACACTTGCTTGCTCGTCTTGACCCACGAGGCCAATCAATCTCGCTTTACCACCCAACGCTGCAATATTCATTGCCACGTTAGCTGCACCACCAGGACGCTCTTCGGTTTGATTAATCTTCACCACTGGCACAGGGGCTTCTGGCGAAATACGACCTGTAGGACCGTACCAGTAACGGTCAAGCATTACGTCACCAACAACCAAGACATCGGCTTGTTGGTAGTCAGGTAAAGTCAGTTTCATTGTTATCTCCAGGGACAAAGGAAAGCGTGCGATATTACCACAATGCCTTCAAAGCAACAGCCTCCCAACAAAGAAGCACATTGATACCTGCAACTTACACTCAAATACGGTTAGAATATTGCTCTTAATATCGAGCTTTATTTAGGAAGCACAATTCAGCCATGAGCAACAAACACGAAGCACCAACATTCCAATGGTCTTTCCTCCATCCAAAGTATCTTCATACTTGGATTGGGGTTGGCTTGATGTTTCTTATCAGTTGGCTGCCGTATCGCGTGCAACGCTTTTTAGGGTTTAAGATTGGTCTGCTGATCATGAAATTCTTTAAAAGCCGTAAAAAAATTGCCGATCGCAACTTGCAGCTGTGCTTTCCAGAAATGACCGGTGGCGAACGCGAAGCCATGCTCAAAGAAAACTTTGAGCACATGGGCATGGCGTTATTCGAAACCTGCATGGCATGGTTTTGGCCAAAATGGCGCATTAAGAAACACATGAAATTCGTCGGTTTTGAACACTTAGAACAACTCAAAGCCAGCAATAAAGGCGGGCTTGTGCTTGCAGTGCACTCATTCAACCTTGAACTTGGCGCACGCGCATTTGGTACTCACACACCGGGCTATGGCGTATACCGCCCTAACACCAACCCCGTTTATGATTGGTTTCAATACCGTGGGCGGACCCGCGACAATGGCGCAATTGACCGCCGTGACGTAAAACGCATGATCAAAGAATTGCGTCAAGGTGAGTTGATTTGGTATGCCCCAGACCATGATTATGGCCGTCACCGCTACGCATGGGCGCCGCTGTTTGCCGTTAAAAAAGCATGTACCACCACAGGCACACATTTATTGGCATCAGCAGGTAAAGCGACCGTATTTACCTTCACCGTCACACGTGATCGCGAGGGAACGGGTTACACCATGACCTTGGATCCGCCTCTGCCGGCTTTCCCGTATGACGACGAGGAAGCCGCAGCCATCTACACCAACAAGTTTGTAGAGCGTTCGATCCTGCGTGCGCCAGAGCAATACATGTGGTTGCACCGTCGATTTAAGAGTCGACCAGATGGCGAGCCGTCGTTGTACGATTGAGATTCGAAGAATGATGTAGCTCATACACAGAAAAGCCAGCATTTATGCTGGCTTTTCGTTTTTTGATATTACTCTTACTCGAGACTGCTCTTTCTCGCCTCTCGACCCTCTTTACTCCATCCACACCTTCCATGCATCACGCACCACCTCGCGCTCTTCAAGGAAACTGTCATCGGCAATCTCGACCGACGCATCGAGCAGATTTAAACGGTGAATTTCATCACGCATCGTCGTGTAAGCATCACGCAGTTTAAGCGCTTGCGCCGTATCAAGAATGCCAACTTGCGCCATGTCTTCAAGGATCCGAACATTGTCACTCCAGCGCGTGAGTGCTCCCTCATCATAGCTGTTTGCGAGCACCAAATATTGCGTTAGAAACTCAATGTCTGTGATGCCACCTGGATCTTGCTTGATGTGGAACTTGTCTTTTTCTTTGCTGCCGAGGTGATCGCGCATTTTGATGCGCATGTCTGCCACATCTTTACGCAGCGCGTCGCGGTCCCTTTCTTTCGTCAGCACTTGCTTACGAACATCAGCAAAGCCTTTCGCCAACACAGCATCGCCGTAAATCATACGTGTGCGCACCAAGGCTTGATGCTCCCACGTCCACGCTTCTGTGTTTTGATAGTCGAGGAACGATTCTACTGTTGTCACCAACATGCCCGATGCACCTGACGGGCGAAGGCGCGTGTCGATGTCATACAACACGCCAGAGGCCGTGCGCGTAGAAAACAGGTGAACAATGCGTTGCGCCAAGCGCAGATAGAACTGGCGACCGTCGATTTCTTTCGGCCCGTCGGTATACACGTTATCAGGGCAATCATGCAGGAACACTACATCCAAGTCCGAGTTATACCCGAGCTCAATACCACCCACTTTGCCATAACCAATCACAGCAAAACCGCGACCATGGCGATCAGCAAGGTGCGAAGGCTGACCATATTTTTCAACCATCTGATACCACGCCTGATTCACCACCGCCTCCACGATCGCTTCAGCTAGGTACGTCAGGTGATCACTCACCTCCATCACAGGTAATACATCTGCAATGTCAGCCGCCGCAATACGCAGCAATTGGGTTTGCTTGTATTGGCGAATCATTTCCATTTGCTGTTCCATGTCCTCCTCGGGGATCCGAGCAAGAAATTCGAACAGCTCATTGCGGTATTGATCTAAAGGTGTTGGATTATAGAGGTGTTGAAGATCCAACAACTCATCCAACAAGATCGGGAAAGTCGACAGTTGCTCTGCCACCATCGGGCTTGCGCCACACAGTCTCACTAGCTGCGCGATGGCACTGTGGTGCTCATCCAACAACTCAAGGTACGTAGTACGCGTAGCGATACTCACCAACAGCTTGAGCACACGCTCAAGCACTGCCAGCCCGTCATCACGGCACAAAATTTGGCTCAGTACCACAGGCATCAAACGGTTGAGCACTTCTCGGCCTCGCGGCCCTAACGTGCGCTTCGCAAGCTCTTGCTTAAAGTGAAGCAGCGCGTTGGCTTTCTCCGTCGGCGATTTGGCATGCATGTCTTGCAGGATTTTCTCAACCAACTCGGTATCGCGCGCGGCATCCCACACTTCCCCAAAGACGTCATCCACCTTAGCGTCTTCGCTGTCTTCTTCCTCACCAATCAGATCATCAAACACATCATGCACGCCCTTCATGTGCGCGAGGATCTTGGTGTGTAAATCCCCCCAGCATGTTTCGCCCATCGCGATCGCAAGGCGCAGCTGATCCACATTGTCATCTGGCAAGGTTTGAGTTTGCTTGTCACCGATGGCTTGCAGTAAATTTTCAACGCGACGAAGGTAACGGTAAGACGCTTCGAGTGTATCCACGTCTTCGAGTGGCAACATGTTGAGGGTTTTAATGGCATTTAAGGTAATAAAAAGGCCACGCTTACGCAAAGACGGATCGCGACCACCACGGATCAATTGGAAGGATTGCGCGATAAACTCGACCTCGCGGATCCCGCCCGCCCCCAACTTAATGTTGTTGGTCAAACCTCGGCGACGCACTTCACTGCGGATCATGGCTTTCATGCGTCGCAGTGACTGGATCGCACTGAAATCAATATAGCGACGGAACACGAACGGGCGCAGCATTTGGCGTAACGTTTGGTAGCAATCGAATTGCTCCTTCCCCATCACCCGCGCTTTGATCATCGCGTAGCGTTCCCAATCTCGCCCTTGTTCTTGGTAATAATCTTCAAGCGCAGCAAAACTCATGACTAACGGCCCACTGTCACCGAAAGGACGCAAGCGCATATCTACACGGTAACAAAAGCCGTCAAAAGTTTGCTGATCCAGCGCTTTGATCAAACGCTGACCGAGGCGGGTAAAGAACTGCGCGTTAGAAATACTGCGGCGCGCGCCTTCCGTTTCACCGTTCTCAGGGTAAGTAAAAATCAGGTCGATATCGGAAGAAAAGTTAAGCTCGCCACCGCCCAATTTCCCCATGCCGAGGATCAACATGGGCTGCGCATTGCCCGCATCGTCGCGAGGCGTTCCCCACTCTTTACAGCAATAGCGGTAAAGCCAACCGTAGGCTTCCATGATCATGGATTCTGCCAACTTAGACAAATGGGCGAGGCTGTCATCCAGACTCATCGTGTCATTAAAATCATGCCATGCGAGCCACACCATTTCTTGGCGGCGAAAACGGCGCAGCTCACGCATAACGCCGTTTTCATCCATTTGGTTATCCAGCCTTTCTTTTAAACGCTGGCGATATGTTTTTCGACGATGCCCAGAGGCGAGGTTGTCTTTCAGCCAAGGAAGCAGCGTTGCATCGTGCTGCATCGACTCAGAAATGAAATCACTCAGCGCTAAGGTGCGGGTCAGCGATTCACGCTGCTCGCCTTGCCATTGTTCGAGGTTTTCCGCTTGCGTGTCAGACAATGCATCCAATGCGCGAGTTGCGCGATGTTCAAGTTCAGAAGGCAGTGACATGTATTCCTTTCCTATCAGCCACGAGTCCAAGACATTACTCACCACAGTACCATAAAAAAGCCCACACAATCGGTGGGCTTCTTCAAACACTCAGACATGTTTAGTCATGCCTCAGATCAAAGGTTTCCTGCGCGCAGAGAAATCATAATACTGGCTCACTACACAGCAAACTCTTTGATTTTCAGATCAAGTTGAGTGGCATTGCTTTGCATGCTACCTGACGTTTCCGCAAGTTCAGTCACCACAGTTACCGACGCCTCCACCAGCTCTCTCACATTGGTCAAGTTCAGGTTCATTTCGTCCGCCACCGAGGCTTGCTGTTCTGCCGCAGAGGCAATGTGGAAGTTCATGTCGTTGATTTGGCCGATTTGCTCAACGATAAGGTTGAGCTCTTCGCCCGCCTTACTCACCGATTCCACACTCTCAACCGCTTCAATCACGCTTTGCTCCATCAAACCCACCGCTTGCTGCGCTGACAACTGCAACTGGGTGATCATGTCTTGAATCTCGACCGTCGCTTTTTGTGTATTTTGAGCCAAGTTACGCACTTCATCCGCAACAACGGCAAAGCCTCGACCCGCTTCCCCCGCGCGCGCGGCTTCAATGGCAGCATTCAACGCGAGTAAGTTTGTTTGCTCCGAAATACCTTGAATGGTGACCACCACGGAACTGATGCGCTCGACACGCTCTTCCACTTGGTTCACCGCGCTCGCCGATTCACGAATGTCGTCAGACAGCTTATTGATCGTACTGATGGTATTGGTGACATAGTGTTGGCCGCTGATGGCTTGCGTACGGGAATTTTCAGTGGCTTGGGATGCTGCTCGTGCATGCCCTGCCACACTTTGGACTGTCGATGTCATTTCGCTCATGGCCGACGCCAACAAGTCAATTTCACCGAACTGTTCTTTGGCCGACTCACGGGTTTCATCCATGCTAATGGTCATCACTTCCGTCATGCCCGACAGCTCTTCTGAAGAATCGCGCTGCGCTTTAATCACGCTCGCCAATTGTGCGCGTGTTGATTCCAGCTCACGGGCAAGTTCACCAAACTCATCCTTACAATTCATGATCACAGGTTGGCTTAAATTCTTACACGCCATGCCACGGATACATTCTGTGAGGTAATTGATCTGACGAAGCATCAATCGGCTTCCGCCGAGTAAAATCACCATGAAGGCCACAATCATCAAGGCAGTCTGCCAAGCAACTTGCACTAAGTAAGCGTGATAGTAATGGCTTGCCGCCGAATCAGGCTGCGATGCAATGGCCACCCAATCCGTGCCAGACACAGGAATAACAATGCCGTGGCGGTCATCATTCGCAAGGTAGTAAACAAATTCACTGCGCGTATTTTTTAATTGTGCTGCCAAGCTTGTGCCGTTGTCTAAGCGCAGGCTCAAACCGTTAAAATCAGAAATGCTCGGGTGCGCGAGCACATCTCCTGAACGGGCATTCGCAAGATAGATATACTCTTGCTCTGAACTGGTGGCATTTTCTCGGGTTAACACGCGTTCGAGTAACGCCGTGCCATCAGGTAGCGCCAGTAACTCCTTGGTTAGCTCTGCACTGCGGATCGCCTGCGTGCGGCTTTGGCTTTCAGTGATCTCAGTGACCGATTCACGAAACGCATTCGCATCCCAAAGCTGTTTTGCGATAAGCAATATCGTGCTGAAAACCATCAGCAAAATGAGTTTAGGGACGAGTTTGATGTTACTGACAGCCTTTTCCCAAGGCTTGAATATCATCTGAGACATTCTTTTGGCTCCTTGATGTGCAAATCCGCCACACTGATAGACAGCATGGTGATACAGAAGATGGCACAAGCGTGCTAAATTCACGTTCTGTAGCGGCGTTCAACAAAAGGAATTGAGCAATGGCAGATAGCCAAGCGCAAAATTTAGATCTGAATCCAATGAGTTTGCTGAGCTTGCTGCTCTCTTTCGTTTCATTGTGCGTAGTGAGCACAATTTTATTGATACCGAACGACGATCCCCTTTATACCCTACTCCTGGGCATTGACACTTTAATTTGTATGGTTTTTCTGCTCCAAATCGCCATACATCTTCTCAAAACTGATAACAAAGTCACTTATCTAAAAAAACATTGGGTCGATATTCTCGCCAGTATTCCGGTGATAGAAGCGCTCCGTTTCGCGCGCATCTTCCAGATTTTCCGTGTGCTGCGTTTACTCAAAGCCAGCCAGCCCCTTTTCACCTACATGAACGAAAACCGAAGCGAGACCACACTCGCCAGCATCCTTTTGCTTTTGACTGTGCTTATATCCGCGGGATCTGCCTCAATTTTCGCCTTTGAAAGCAACTCTCCCGACGCCAATATCGACAACTTTACCGACGCGATTTGGTGGATGTTCGTGACTATTTCCACCGTGGGTTATGGTGACTATTATCCTGTGACGCCAGCAGGTCGTGCCGTCGCCATCATAGTGATCATGTGTGGTGTGGGGATCTTTGGTGCCATCACAGGCTTGGTCACGTCTTACGTCACCAAGCCTGAGCAAAAAGAACAAGAAAGGGAGCAGCATCGTCGCGCAGCGCTCGAGTTGCTTGTCACTCAGCAAGAAGAAATATTGCGCCGCTTGGCGGTGATTGAAACGCAACTCGATAAAACAAAAGGCGACGCTCAGGCGCCCCCAAGCAAAGACATCTCCAACCGACCCTAGAGACAAAAAATAGCGCCGAGAAGGCGCTATTTCATATACATATGCTGACTTAGCCAGTGCGTTCTAAGGGAAGGCGATTACACTTCCCAGTATGGCGTTAACGCGACACCGATTTGGCGGCTTTGCATCATGGCATGAAGCAAAGACTCCTCCTTACGGGTCAGCCATTTTTCAATTTGCGTACTGTCATCTTCATCAAACTCGCTCGCCAATTTACGAACAGGTTCAAGCAACTGAATGTCTTCGATGCCCTGCATCAAATCCAGCCAAGGTAGACGGAAGGTCTCACGATCTTCTTCGTCATAAAGTGACGCAACACAACAGCCTGACAGCAAATTACGCAACAAGCGTGGCAACTGATCCAGATAGCCAAAGCGATCCAACTCGTTTTCAAGCGCGAAAACGCTCAACAACTCATCCCAAGATAAGGTCAGCGAACGGTTCGCAAAACTGCGGACAGGCTCAGCCAATTTATCGCGCACTTTGTCATCCACAAAAGGCTGCCAACCGCGCGTTAGGATCCAACGGCTGAGGTCGAGTAGCAAGTTGCAGTAGCGCGATGAATGGAAGAGCTCCAACATTTCACTGCGTTCTGGCAAGGCTTCATAACGTTCGCCCAGTTTCACCAACAGCGGTTTTTGGCTGTTAAGCTTTCTGAGGAAGTAGCCTTTGTCGCTTTGTAGACGCGCAATCGCACGCGCTTCAAACACCCAATCCAGCTCGCCTTCAAGCCATTGAAGCTCTTGACGCAACAGCGCACTCGCACGACGTGGAATCAAACCACCGTAGAGCGTCAGTGCTTGTCTCACCAGCCCCACCGCGTTGCAAATCTCTAAAATCGCATCCTGCTCAGGGCGTTCAACGTAGATTTGCTCGTGGTAGTGCCAATGTTCAAGGGCATATTCAAGTGACTTAACAAACGCTTGCTCAGTAGACAGCATGCCATCAATCGGTACCAAGCTCAGCGCTTTAACGTTATCACCTTGATAATCAGTGGCTAATCGATAGCCACGCGCTGCCTTACTCAAATTCCCCAAACGCAAACCGCCTTTTTCAGCCAGCTCACGCGCTAGCACAAACAAGGCATCGGTCTGGCCGGATTTGAGTTCGATCTCAACTTCACAAATCGGATCGCAACCCCCGTTCCCGGTCGTGACATCACCGCTGTCAAACGCAAGTTCAATTTGGCTACTGTCTGGCATCGCCACAAGCCATTGTTGACGTTCAAAATCTGTAGAGAACAAAGGATTAATGTTGGCACTCAGTGCTTCTACATCGAAGCCTTCAGGCCACGCATCTGCGGGAATAAGGGAAAGATCGGGAGCCGGAGAATCAAGTTCTGCATTATACTCTGGACGCTGATGTAGACCAGCCACTACACGGCCTGCCGTCTTCAGCGTTTGCACATACACGTCATCATAACGTCGGACTCGAAGACCGATATCATGCTGGCGTAGCAAGTAATCCGGGGTGTCGTAATAGATGTTGCCTAGGTTTCGCTGGCGTTGCTGCAAGACCTTTAAATCGGCAACTTTGTCTCGAATTTGGCGTGAAAAATCGGATGAGACAAAAAACTTTAACTCTATCTCAGTTTCCATAAAGGGACCCATAAACAATAGCAGAACAAGGATATGGGCAATTGCTTAGACGAGCAAGAACCTTTCATTGATCTGAACCAGTTTCATTGCAATTGTGATTGCGCTAACATTCGCCGCTCGATTTATCATCGTTTGAAATTTAGTCTCTGTGCAGACTATAAAGGTAGATACGGCTATGCCAGTAAATACAATTATGGGGCTATTTGCGAAAAGCCCGCTGAAACCACTACAGTCCCACATGAGCCGCGTTAGCGAATGTTGCTCACAGTTGGTGCCTTTCTTTGATGCCTGTGAAAATGGGGATTGGGAAAAGGCGGCTGAAATTCGCCACCAAATTTCTACCCTCGAAAAAGAGGCGGATAACCTGAAGCGAGAAATTCGCCTCAAACTCCCTCGCGGTCTGTTCCTTCCTGTAGACCGGACCGACATGTTGGATCTTGTGACTCAGCAAGACAAACTCGCCAACCTTGCTAAAGACATCTCAGGCCGTGTTATCGGTCGTCAACTGCAGATGCCTTCTCCTATTTACACCGATTTTGTTGCGTATGTGCAAAGGTGTCTCGATGCTGCCGATCAAGCGCGTCGTGTCATAAACGAGCTAGACGAACTACTCGAAACAGGCTTTAAAGGACGTGAAGTCACACTGGTCGAAGAAATGATCAATCAACTGGATACCATCGAAGACGATACTGATTCGATGCAAATCCATCTTCGTCAGAAACTGATGTCCATCGAACACCAATACAACCCGGTTGACGTCATGTTCCTGTACAAAATTCTCGAATGGGTCGGCGAAATTGCTGACCAAGCACAACGTGTTGGCTCGCGTCTTGAGCTCATGCTTTCGCGTTCTTAGTGCAACAATCCACGAATTAATAACAAGGTATAACAATGGAAATCCTGGCGAATTACGGCACCATTATTATTTTGGTGGCCGCGGCTTTTGGTTTCATGATGGCAATTGGTATTGGTGCAAATGACGTTGCCAATGCGATGGGTACGTCGGTGGGTTCTAAAGCACTGACCGTTAAACAAGCCATTATCATTGCAATGATTTTTGAATTCGCTGGCGCATACTTAGCTGGCGGTGAAGTCACCGACACAATCCGAAAAGGTGTTATTGAAACATCGCTCTACGCGAATCAACCCGAAATTCTCGTTTACGGCATGATGTCTGCGCTTCTTGCAGCAGGTACATGGCTATTGGTGGCGTCCTTCATGGGTTGGCCTGTTTCAACCACCCACTCCATCATCGGTGCAATCATCGGTTTTGCGTGTGTGTCAGTGGGCACAGAAGCCGTTGATTGGAGCTCAGTGCAAGGCATCGTGGGTAGCTGGATTGTCACCCCACTGATTTCAGGTCTGTTCGCTTACGTTATCTTTATCAGCGCCCAGCGCCTGATTTTTGATACCGACAAACCCCTGATCAATGCAAAGCGTTTTGTCCCTGTGTACATGTTCCTGACTGCGCTTATCATCGCGATGGTGACCATCAAGAAAGGCCTTAAACATGTGGGTCTGCACCTAACAACGGGTGAAGCAGTGATGGTATCTGTCGCTGTATCTGCCTTGGTTATGCTCTTCGGCTACTTCTACATTGCCCGCAAATACGCTGACAACTCTGCAGCATCTTCGAACGGCTATGAAGGCGTAGAGCGCGTATTCAGCTTGCTGATGGTGGTTACCGCGTGTGCCATGGCATTTGCACACGGTTCAAACGACGTAGCAAACGCGATTGGCCCACTGTCTGCGATTGTATCTACCGTTGAGAACATGGGTGCAATCACCGAGAAAGCACACATCGCATGGTGGATTTTACCACTGGGTGGTGCGGGTATTGTTGTTGGTCTTGCTACCTTGGGTCACAAGGTCATGGCGACCGTGGGTAC
>JBELME010000119.1:0-11788 GCA_042096095.1 Enterovibrio sp. | reverse complement strand
GCTTGTGCGCCGCCAAGTGCAACACGGAAACCTGTCATCACTTCATCAAAGATCAACAGTGCACCAAATTCATCACACAGTGCACGAAGGCCTTCATGGAAACCCGGCTGTGGAGGAATGCAGTTCATGTTGCCAGCAACAGGCTCAACGATGATGCACGCAATCTCTTCAGGGTATTGTTCGAAGGCTGCGCGAACAGAATCAAGGTCATTGAAGGTGCATGTGAGGGTGTGTTTTGCAAAATCAGCGGGAACACCTGGCGACGTTGGTTCGCCAAGCGTCAGTGCACCAGACCCCGCTTTTACGAGTAAGCAGTCAGCGTGGCCGTGGTAGCAGCCTTCGAATTTGATGAACTTATCACGACGAGTAAAACCGCGCGCCAGTCGGATGGCACTCATGGTCGCTTCTGTGCCTGAACTCACCATGCGCACCATTTCCATCGAAGGTACGAGTTGGCTAACAAGCTCCGCGAGGGTGATTTCACGTGCAGTGGGCGCACCAAAGCTCAAACCGTTCTGTGCGGCTTCAATCACTGCGTCACGAATGGCGGTGTTGTTGTGTCCCAAGATCATTGGACCCCAAGAACCAATATAATCTATGTATGCTTTGCCATCGGCATCAAAAATATACGCGCCATCTGCACGCTCGATGAAGATTGGATCGCCGCCAACGCCTGCGAAAGCGCGAACAGGAGAGTTTACGCCGCCAGGAATGGTTTTGCGGGCTTGTTGGAATAACTCGGCTGATTTGGTCATGGTTCTTTCCTAGGCCATTTAGTTCGTCAGTGTTAAATCTGACCGTATTGTACGAGATGCGAGTAGATCAGGCGAGTTAGTTGATGCGTTTACTATCACAGACATGTCATTATTGACGTATGTGAGGGATGATTGTGGAATGCCCTTGAGCAAAATGCACAATACTTGAACGAAATGGTCAGGTATTAGATAATGCGAATAATATAAAAGCGTATGTGAGGTAGAAATGAGCGATACCAATTTGCCGTTGCAATTCTCTGAGACAGCGGCGAACAAGGTAAAAACGCTGATCCAGGAAGAGGAAAATCCAAACCTGAAACTGCGTGTATACATTACGGGCGGTGGTTGCAGCGGTTTCCAATACGGTTTTACGTTTGATGAAAACGTGAATGACGGCGACATGACCATTGAAAAATCAGGGGTAACCTTGGTGGTTGACCCAATGAGCCTGCAATATTTGCTTGGTGGTGTTGTTGATTACACCGAAGGGTTAGAAGGTTCACGTTTCTTCGTAAACAATCCGAATGCAACGACCACCTGTGGTTGTGGTGCGTCATTCAGTGTATAAAGTATAAGACACACTAAACGGGCTTGATGGATAGAGCCCGTTTTATTTTCTGCAGCAACCAAGTCAGGATAATCACTATGGCTAATGCAGGCGCAATCACGTCTTATTTTTCTCAACGACCTTGGATCATTTCCTTGGTTCTCTTTGTTCTTCTTGTTTTTTGGGTTGGCAGCGGTCACACCGTTGACACGCAACCTGAGCAGTCAAAAACAGAAACGCAAGCCCCGCTAACGCGCGTGTCGGTAGCTACCTTCTTTGCCGAACCTGTTACGCGTTCTATTTCTTTGTATGGCCGAACAGCACCTGATCGCGAAGCGACGATTTCCTCTGAAACAGATGGTCGTATTGTCAGTGTCAGTGTAAAAAAAGGTGCGACAGTGAAGAAAGGGGACCTCCTGCTGAATATCGACAAAGGCGACCGGAATGCGCAGCTAGAGCGCGCGAAGGCGTTACGTTTGGTGAGGACGAAAGAATATAACGCTGCCAAATCGTTGAAGAAAAAAGGGTTACAAGGCGAAGTTGCGTTTTCGCTAGCAGAAGCGAATTTGATTGAAGCCCGCGCTAATGTGGAGAACTTGTCGATAGCACTTTCCCATACTCAAGTCCGCGCTCCGTTTGATGGCATTGTTGATGATGTGATGGTGGAAGTGGGGGATTACCTTGCTGTCGGCGATCCGATTGCGAGCATCATCGATCTGGATCCTTTGATTGTCACGGCGGATGTTAGTGAAAAGCACATCAGTCATATTGATGCCAACATGCCTGCCACCATTATTTTTGTCAGCGGTGATGAACTTGAAGGTCGTCTTCGCTATCAGTCAAACATTGCCTCAGAAACCACTAACACCTTTACCATTGAGCTAGAAATTCTTAACCCTGAGCAAACTATCCCAGCAGGGATCAGTGCCGAAGTGGATTTGCCTCTTGAAGAGCAAAATGCCGTGAAGTTATTGCCTTCTATGTTGGCATTGGATGAGTCGGGTAATTTAGGGGTGAAAACCTTATTGGGTGACAAAGTCGCTTTTGTTTCGACCAAGTTGGTCAAAGCTGAACAAGATGGCGTGTGGCTGACAGGGCTTGGCGATCACGTTGACGTCATCACGAAAGGGCAAGGGTTTGTCCGAGATGGTGATGCGGTCATCGCTGTTCGTCAATCCGACGCACAATAGGGAGGCCTTGTTGTGAGAAGCTTGATTGATGTGTCGTTGGCACGCACGCGAACTATGGTAACTCTGCTGCTTTTTTTGTTTGTCGCAGGCGTTTACACCTACCAAACCATTCCTAAAGAATCCGATCCTGATATCACCATTCCTGTCATTTATGTGTCGGTAGGTCATGAAGGGATTTCGCCAGAAGATTCAGAGCGCTTGCTTGTTCGTCCTGTTGAACAAGAGTTGCGCTCGATTGAAGGCATCAAGGAAATGATGGCCATTGCCTCAGAAGGCCATGCGTCGGTCACACTCGAATTTAACGTGGGTGTCGATTTGGAGCAGGCCATGGCGGATGTGCGCGAAGCCGTGGATCTGGTGAAACCTCGATTACCTGAGGACAGTGATGAGCCCACCGTTAACGAAGTGACCTTTGCCAGTGAACAACCTGTCCTGTCGGTTGCACTGTATGGTGATGTGTCTGAGCGCGCCATTGTGAAGATCGCACGCAAACTTCAAGAAAAGCTGGAAAGCTTTAAGCAAGTGCTCGAAGTGGATGTGGCGGGTGATCGTGATGACGTGGTTGAAATCATCGTGGAGCCGTTGCTGCTCGAAAGTTATGGCCTTGACCAAGAAGCGATATTTAACCTTGTTGCCCGTAACAACCGCGTGGTTGCTGCCGGTTATGTTGATACGGGATACGGGCGTTTTTCGGTGAAAGTCCCGTCAGTTTTTGAATCTGCGCGGGATGTTCTTGAACTGCCCATCAAGGTCGATGGCGTTCAGGTGGTGACCGTTGAAGATGTGGCGACGGTGCGTCGTGGCTTCAAAGATCCAGAAAGCTTTGCGCGATTAGACGGTAAACCAGCGATCGTTTTGGATGTGAAAAAGCGCGCGGGTGAAAACATCATCGAAACGGTGGAGTTGGTGAAAGCCGTGTTGGTTGAAGCGCAAAAGCAACCAGAATGGCCAGCAGCACTGCAAGTGAAATACACCTGGGATGGGTCTGACGATGTCAGATCCATGCTTTCTGATCTGCAAAACAACATCTTATCTGCCGTGCTACTTGTGGTGGTGGTGATCATCGCCATTTTAGGGGCGCGAACCGCGTTTTTGGTGGGCGTGTCGATCCCGGGCTCTTTCCTGACGGGTTTGGTCGTATTGTCACTGTTTGGCCTCACCGTCAACATCGTTGTGTTGTTCTCTTTGATCATGGCGGTAGGGTTGCTGGTGGACGGCGCGATTGTGGTGACCGAGTACGCCGACAGGCGTATGCGCGAAGGCATCGATCGTAAACAAGCTTATCGAGAAGCCGCCCATCGCATGTCATGGCCGATCATCGCCTCGACAGCAACAACACTCGTCGCCTTTGCCCCCTTGTTGTTCTGGCCTGACATCACGGGCGAGTTCATGAAGTACATGCCGCTCACCTTGATTGCGACCTTGTTTGCCTCTTTGGTGATGGCATTGCTTTTTGTTCCCGTGCTTGGGAGTTGGTTTGGTAAGCCGTTGGCCTTATCAGATAAGCAGCAAGCGCGCATGCAGGCGATCGAAAACGGTGATTTCAATGAGGCGCGGGGCATTGCACGTGCTTACATTAACACGCTAAAGGTCGCCATTCATCATCCGCTTAAAATTCTACTTTCAGCGCTATTGGTCGCGTTTACGGTGGGTTTTGCTTACAACAAATCAGGGTTGGGGACTGAATTCTTCCCAGATGTGGATCCTGCGTTTTTTAATATCAAAGTCCGTTCTCATGGTGACCTTTCTATCTACGAAAAAGACGTATTGATGAAAGAAGTCGAAGCGCGTGTGTTGGGCATGGATGAAATCGAAAGTGTCTACACCCGAACTGGCGGGCAAGATGAAATCGGCGTTATTCAGTTGAAACCCGTTGATTGGCAAGAGCGCCGTAAAGTGAAGGAAATCATTGCCGAACTTCGCGAAAAAACGTCGGATCTTGCCGGGCTAGAGTTGGAATTCAAAAAGCCAGATGCAGGGCCGCCAAGTGAGCAGGATCTGTCCATTGAAGTGACGTCAGACGTTAACAGCGACATTGAACCTGCGGCAAGACAACTTCGTGCGCTTTTGGAACAGAACGTCGCTTTCACCAACTTGAGTGACACCCTCACCAAGCCCGGCATTGATTGGTCAATTGATGTTGATCGCGCAGATGCCGCGAGGTTTGGCGCAGATGCCACGCTGGTGGGAAACACGGTTCAGTTCGTGACGAACGGTCTGAAAATTGGTGATTACTTGCCAGATGATGCCGACGAAGAAGTCGATATTTTAGTGCGCTACCCTGAAAGCAAAAGGGACATTGGCCGATTCGATGAGCTCCGAATTAAAACTGAGCACGGGTTAGTGCCTATTATCAATTTCGCGAAGATCACTGCAGAGCAGAAGCAGGGTAACATCGATCGTGTGGACGGGAAGCGTGTCATTAAAGTGATGGCAGACATGGCCGAGGGGTACAACCTGAGCTTAGAGCTTCCGACACTGATGGCACAAATTGATGCATTGGGGCTACCAAGTGGTGTGGAAACCAGTGTGCGTGGTCAAAACGAAGAGCAGAACAACAGTCAGGCATTCTTGATAACGGCATTTATGGCGGCATTGGGTGCGATGGCGATCATCTTGATCACTCAGTTCAACAGCTTCTATCAAGCTTTCTTGATCTTGAGTGCAGTCTTGTTCTCCACGGTTGGCGTCTTCCTGGGGTTACTTATCTTCCAGCGTCCTTTTGGTGTGATCATGTCAGGGGTTGGGGTGATCACCTTGGCGGGGATCGTGGTCAATAACAACATTGTTCTGATTGATACTTACAATGTGTTGCGTCGCCAAGGCCTCGCGAAAGCAGACGCTATATTGCTAACCGGGGCACAGCGTTTGAGGCCCGTGTTACTGACGACAGTGACGACGATTCTCGGTCTGATGCCCATGGTGTTAGAGATGAACGTTGACTTGGTCAATCAAGGCGTTGAATTTGGCGCACCGAGTACGCAGTGGTGGTCTCAACTTGCGACGGCGGTCGCGGGTGGGTTGGCGTTTTCAACTGTGCTGACGCTTGTGCTTACACCTTGCTTATTGATGTTGGCGAGAGAGCCTAAAAAAACAGTGTCTGATTCATCGCTTTCTCAAACGCCTGATCAGGGGAAAGGGTTCACGTTTAGGTCATCCGATGCTGAAGTACATCAGAGTGATTCGTTTAAACAAAATACCTTGCGTGAATCTCAACCCTAGCAACGGGACGTGGTGGTTTAGAGATGGCATTAAAAAAGCAGCGCATCGCGCTGCTTTTTCGTTTGAGTGATAAAGCCTCCGTTAGGAGTGGTTGCGCTCTAAGGTGCCAATAGAGGCAAGAAGCTCACTCAATTTGTTCAATTGCGCCAATCGGTCTTTTGCCAGTGCAATAAACGCGGTTTTCTCTTTGCCCGAGAGGGACTTCGCTTGCGGCAGCTTCACTGTACGCGGGTTTTTGTGCACGCCGTGAACGAGGAACTCATAGTGCAAGTGTGGGCCAGTCACACGTCCTGTTCCGCCCAGCGTGCCAATGGTTTGTCCCTGCTTCACACGCTGCCCTGTTTTGACTTTCCGTTTGGAGAGGTGCAAATACTTGGTGATGTAGGTTGAACTGTGTCTGATGAAGACATAGTTACCGTTGAATTTGTTGTAGGCAGATTTCATGACGATGCCGTCACCCGCCGCCCAAATGGGGGTGCCAACAGGGGCGACATAATCCGTGCCTCGGTGCGATTTCACTTTGCCTGTTACGGGGTGTAAACGGCGGGGGTTAAAGTTGGAACTGACATAACGGAAGTTAACAGGCGAGCGTAAAAACGCTTTCTTCATGGCGCGACCTTTCTCGTCGAAATACTTGCCTGTTTTCGAACGGATAGCCGTGAAGGTTTCGCCGCGGTTGGTGAACGTTGCCGCAAGAATATTCCCACGGCCAATGATTTCACCCTCAACGAGCTGCTCTTCGAATAACACAGAAAAGGCATCGCCTTGTCGAATGTCCAACGCGAAGTCGACATCCCAACCAAACAGGCCTGCAAGCTCCATGATTTGATTGGCATTAAGGCCAGCGCTTATCCCTGCATTCCAAAAGCTTGATTCAATGGTGGCTGACGCAAAGTTAACTTGTGTGTCGATTTCTTTTGATTCGACCTTTGATACGAATTGATCGCCAATGCGCGTGACCACGAGGGTTTCATTTACACCGCGAGGCTGCACCAATTGGCTAAACAACCCTTGGTCGTCGAAGCCGAGGTGGATCTCGTCGCCCACTTTCAGCAATGCCAATCTCTTGGTGCCTTCGTCGCTGTTAATGAGTCGGTAAAGGGTTGTGGGGCTTATCCCTACACGGTTAAAAATCACCGCAAGACTATCACCGGCTTGGACTTTGAACTTATGCCAAGTCAGTGGCACAAAATTGCTGACGGGCTGGGCTTCGTTTTCAGGGGGAAGCAAGGCGCTAGCTTCGAGTTTTATGGGGTATTGTTTTCCTATCTCAAATTTTGACTCAGGGTGCTGGGTCGGGGATTCTGAGGGGAGCAAAATCAACAGCACGACAAGCGCACTGATGGCCATAATAGACACCTGATGAAGGCGAGGTAGCGCAGCAATTCTGTTTACAGGCATTAAAAATATCGTTTAGGAAAATGAAATTACCCGGAACACACTGATGCTTGCCAAATCCCTCTGAAAATCAGAGTGGCGAGTGGTTCCCTTTGATTTATATGCAAGCGTCATATCTTGCTTATTTATATAAGTCTAACTGGTTTCAAAAACCATCGCTATTCAAGTAGTATGTCGCTTTACGAAAAATTGCCGATTCTGTGGGAGCGATAAACTATGGCGAGCATTGAAGCCGCGCTAGCCGAAATTAAGCGTGGTGTTGAGGAATTGATTCCTGAAGCGGAACTGATTGCGAAACTAAAAGAAAACCGTCCTCTTCGTATCAAGTTGGGTGCGGATCCAACGGCGCCGGATATTCACCTTGGTCACACTGTGATCATGAATAAACTGCGTGCGTTCCAGGAGCTGGGCCATGAAGTAATCTTCCTTATCGGTGACTATACCGCGATGGTCGGTGACCCAAGTGGCAAGAACGCAACACGTCCGCCGCTGACGCGTGAGCAGGTTTTGAGCAATGCTGAAACCTACAAAGAGCAGATCTTCAAAATTTTGGATCCTGCTAAAACACGCATCGAATTCAACTCAAGCTGGTTGAGCGAGCTAGGCACTGACGGCATGATCCGTTTGGCTGCAAGCTCTACCGTTGCACGTATGCTTGAGCGTGACGACTTTAAAAAGCGTTACAGCAACAATCAGCCAATCGCGATCCACGAATTCATTTACCCGCTTCTGCAAGGTTATGACTCAGTGGCGCTTGAGGCAGACGTTGAACTGGGTGGTACTGACCAGAAGTTTAACTTGCTAATGGGCCGTGAACTGCAAAAGCAAAACGGTCAATCTCAGCAAGTGGTTATTACGATGCCACTGCTGGTGGGCTTGGACGGCGTTAAGAAAATGTCGAAGTCTGCGCATAACTACATCGGTATCAGCGACGTACCTAACGAGATGTTCGGTAAAATCATGTCGATCTCTGATGATCTGATGTGGAGCTACTACGAATTGTTGTCATTCCGTCCTTTGGAAGAGATTGCACAATTTAAAGCGGACATCGAAGGCGGCAAGAACCCACGTGACGTGAAAATCTTGCTGGCAAAAGAAATCATTGCTCGTTTCCACTCTGAAGCAGATGCGGAAGCGGCAGAAGCTGAATTCATCAATCGTTTCCAAAAAGGTGCGATGCCAGATGAAATGGCTGAGTTTTCTTTCGAGCAAGGCGTCGCCATTGCTAACCTTCTGAAAGATGCTGACTTGGTTGGCTCTACCTCAGATGCAATGCGCATGATCCGCCAAGGCGCAGTGAAGATTGACGGCGAAAAAGTCGACGATACCAAACTGGTTCCTGCGGCTGGTACGGCAGTGTACCAAGTGGGTAAACGTAAATTTGCGCGTATCACGTTAGCGTAATTTACCGCAGAGCGCTTGCTACTGAGCGAATGCAAAATGAAAAGGCGCTGAAAAGCGCCTTTTTTTGTGCCTTTGCCCCGTCCTAAATAAGGGTCCCGTCCTAAATCAAGTCAACAGACCCTATTGAATAAGTGATGCCACCCGCTCACCAAGGCGCTTTGCCGTTTTGATATCAATGTCATCCAATTGGCCTTTTTCATCCACCATGCCGATGGCACCGAGCGACGAATTGAGGCGGTTGAACGTTTTTGATGCTGTGCCTTCTGGGGCATCAAGCCCCACCCAAAGCATGCTGTGCTGCGTGGCGAGAATATAAAAACTCTCAATCGTGCTTTGCACTTCTCCGCACGGGCTACCGCCAGTGGTAAATCCGGCAGAGAGCTTGTTGTGCCATAACTGATTTGACCATGATTCGCTGCTGGCATCAGCAAAAGCTTTAAATTGTGCCGCAGGGCCACCCATGTAGGTTGGCGATCCAAAGATAATGGCATCCATATTGGCGAGTTCATCAAACAAGGCTTCATTCTTAAACCGACCTTCAATGATGTCCGTGCCCACAATAGGGTAGAGCAAGACGTCCGTATCTCGCTGTTTTGCACCTTCTGCAACGGCTTGCGCCATGCTTGCAGTGCTTCCTGTTTGTGAAAAGTAGACGATGGCAATGCGCTTCATGATGCGTTCTCCAAGCGACACTTAACGGCGTGTAAGGCTTCGGGGAGACGAAGTGAATCGTAAAGTCGCGCGCAGCTGTATGTCAGTTTGATGGTGTGATCATTGTCTGTTTCCAAAGACTGTTGGAACCATTGTGACCAGTCCGCGACAACATCTGAGTGCAGCCCTTCGTTTGAGTGAGGTTCGCGATATTCGGCAGTACAGGCCGCGGCAACATAGGCTTGCCAAAAGTAATGAAGCGCTGCTTCTTGATCTTCGATGAATGGGAGAAGGGAGAGGAGTGCCTGAAAACCGGTGACCCCGTGTAGCAAGGTGAAATCGTCGCTTGAGGAATATTGCGTGAGCACAATGCGAGCAACCACTTCCAAAGACAATGAATCCGGCTGGCTTGCGATGGCTTGGTACTTCTCCAGTGTGACGAGCTCCTCCACATGATCGATGATGATCCCTTTTCGATAGGTGTGATCATGAAACAGCGAAAGCGCCTGGTTTAAATCGTCTTGCGGACTCAGATCTTGCTGAAAGGAGAGCGCGCCGAGCGGCGTGTACCCCGATGACCAATAGGCTAGGGCATGACTGATCTCGTCTATATCCTCTAACTCTACCGCATAGGCGAGACGGATAACGCCATGAAACGCCCCCGCGGAGATCCCAGGTAGCAGAGACGGCAGTATGCGTCGCAGTGTTTCTTCTGTACCAAGTTTACCTAGCATGATGCAGTAATACGCCATGAAATCGGCGTTGTGCGTTTTCTCGCCCAAGGTTGGCGTGTCGACACCAAGCGCTTCACCCAATGGCGCTAAATGATCGGCGGCGCGCTGGTACTCTTTTTCCAGCTGCGCCGTTGAAGCGCCAAGCCTTTGCATGGCGGTGATCGCCATTGGTAGGTGGTTTGAAAAGCGTGGTCCGAAGGTTGGCCCGAAGCGATGGCTTTTCCTTATTAGCTCAAGGCCTGTGGTAGTGAGTGCTTGGTACATGATGGCATTCCTTTGCGCTTTCGTTATGAAGGTAGGGCTGTTACAACACGTGGTTTTTGCATTGTGTCATCGTTACAACGCATAGTCGTTTCTGCTGTTCATATCTTCGGTAAGGTATTCAATGAACTCCCATTCCAGACTATCGCCATCACGGAAATAAACGCGTTTTCGGCTTGGATGACTCTCATCAAAAATCGTTTCCTCATAGCCCGCGGCTTTGAGGTTTTCTGCCACGCGTGTGACATCTTCAACGACAAGCCCAATGTGATTAACGCCGAGTTGATAGTAGGGAAGGCGTTCAACCGGTTTGTCTATCACCACTTCTTGAAGCGCGATATACGTTGTGTCGGTTCCGATGTGACACCAGGCTCTTTCTTCGTTACTTCCTTCACCACGAA
Organism: Enterovibrio sp.; assembly: GCA_042096095.1. Classification (GTDB taxonomy): domain Bacteria; phylum Pseudomonadota; class Gammaproteobacteria; order Enterobacterales; family Vibrionaceae; genus Enterovibrio. Next base: position 1,225 of record JBELME010000119.1, on the reverse strand, counting down.
CAGAAAAATCCGGCATTGCCGCTTGTAAGAAGGCAATGGCACGGTGAAGGCTGCTTACTGTGATATTGGCATGTTCTACATAACTGGTCATGACGTGCTCCTTAGTGATTAAGTAAAGCGATATGTTTATATAGTAGGTCAGGTTGCAGTTAAGTAAAGTTTTTAGTTTATTTAATTGAGGCGGACATAAAAAAACGCGCCGACAATGGGCGCGTTTTTGCAGAGTTTCTGAGCCTTAGCACCACGTCATGCGTTGCTGCATTAAGCGGGGCGAAAGGTCGAAGGGTTATTTGATGGCGAAAGTGGGCAGTGAGAGATGCCATCTAATGGCGGCGAGTCGAATGGAAAGTGTGGTGACCATACCTGCAATAGAAGCCGCGACGGAATCCACGTTTGCAGCCAGCGCAAGTGTGTGGATCATACCGCCCGCGAGACATGCTGTTGCGTACACTTCGGTTCTCAATATCATGGGGATTTCTCGGGCTAACACGTCACGGATGATACCACCGCCGCAACCCGTGATGATGCCCATGATGACAGCTACCATCGGTGATGCGCCATAGCTCAGCGCCTTATCAACACCAATGGCGACAAATACAGCCAAGCCGATGGCATCTGCGACAGGGAGAAAGTACCACGGCAGACGACGAGGACGTCGAATCAGGAGCAGAGACAGTGCGCAGGTCGCCAGAATCATCCACAAGTATTCGGGTGAATTAATCCAAAACACGGGTGTTGCGCCCAGCGCCATGTCGCGAATGGTGCCGCCACCGATGGCGGTGACCATGGCAAGTACGACAACGCCGAATGGATCCATGCGGAGTTTACCCGCCAATAAAACGCCTGAAATGGCGAAAACTGCCGTCCCAAACATGTCTAAAAAATACAAAAGCATGATTGCGCTATCCCTATAAAAAGCGCGCGCGATTTTACGTTATTTCCGTAACTGGGCAATCCATTGCGCTGGCTTGTCGGTCATGTTTATTCGAATTAGTGATTCAGATCGCTTCTTACCCGATCAAAGGCTTTGCAGATTTGTGCAACAGCTTTCAATGCGCGTGGTGTTGGGCGGCTGAGCCAATCTCCCGTCACCTCGAAGATGTGTTTGTTTTGTACGGCGGGAATAAATGTTTCCCAAGACGTCCACACGTCCATCGGTGCAATTCGGCTGGATGGGTAGAAAATCGCTTGTGGTTTTCTCACCACAATTTGCTCCATGCTGATC
>JBELME010000118.1:0-11865 GCA_042096095.1 Enterovibrio sp. | reverse complement strand
TTCCGATCTAATGAAGGCACAGAAATACGCAGAACGTTCAAACGGTAGTAGAGATCTTCGCGGAACAGACCTTCCGCAACCGCTTTCTCTAGATCCATGTGTGTTGCAGCAATCACGCGAACATCGATTTCTTTCGCGTACTTGTCATCATGAGATTCAACCGTGCCGTCTTGAAGAAGGTGAAGCAAGTTCGCCTGAAGGTTGAGTGGCAAATCACCGATTTCATCCAAGAACAAGGTGCCTTGGTGCGCTTGCTGCACTTTGCCTTCTGTGGTGCCATCACCGAACAATTCTGATGAAATCAGTTTTTCAGGTAACGCACTGCATTTAACAGAAACGAAAGGGCCTTTAGCGCGCGTAGAGGCGTTATGAATCGCCATACCCACCAACTCCTTACCCGTACCGCTTTCACCGTGAATAAGCACTGACACATCTGTAGGTGCAACACGACGAACTTGGTCACGCAGCTTTTTCATCACAGAGGTTTTGCCAAGCAAACCCATGTCGCTGTGATCGCCAAGCTGAGGCCAAACATGGCGCTCAAGTTTCAACATACCCAATTGGTGACCAATGGTGCTCATCAACTGGCTATCTGGAATTGGAGAAGTGAAGTAGTCAATGCAGAAGCTGACAATGAACTGACAGATTGCATCGTTGTTGAGTTGGTCTTCACGGATCAGTGCCAACCAGCGAACTTGTTTGTTGCGGTTAACCAGTGACGCTACACCGTTCAAGCTGAAATCATCGTGGCTAATATCCACGATCCCAATGCAAGGACCAATGTCCTGAAGAAGTGCTTGTGCTGCTCTGAGGTCGTAACAACGGTGACAACGCCACCCTGCTTGCTCCAATGTTGCCAACCATGGTTCGTATGTTCCGCCCACTACGACGAGTGAACTTGGAACTGCCTCAGATCTGAATTGCATACCCATAACGCCTGCCTTTAGTCATCCATTAACGACATGTGTTCAAAATGTTGTGAGTATCATTATATTTTGTAAGACAAAGAGGTTTGTCTCATTGTGGATACAATGTAGCTCTTAATTCTCCAGACTTCCCAAAATAGACACTTTTGTTGTTGCGATTCCTGACAAACGACCCGGACTTAAAATCAAAATAGTTATTTAAAAACAATGAACTAAATGAAAAACATTGCACCAGGATGACTATTCATCGCGACTCACAAACGCACACATCTCAATTTAGAGAAAAATGCACATCTCTCTAAAATTTCTTAGATCATAGACTATGACCCGCATTCATGAGTGCATCAGGAGAAATAGAAATAAAAACCGCGTCATAGATCAGACGCGGTCTTTTTTAATGGTAGGGTTTATTGGACTTGTTCGCCGCTTGCAACGACACTTTCTCGTACTTTGTCTGCAAACTGCAACGCCTGATCACGAATTGAGCGCTCGTCGACCGTAGAAATGTCTCTATCTTGCATCAATAAACGGCCATCTACGACAGCATGTCTCACATTCGTCGCATAGGCGGAATACACTAAGGCGGAGTAAGGGTTGTACATTGGCACCATATTCGGGGCTTTTGTATCGACTACGATGATGTCCGAAAGCTTGCCCACCTCAAGTGAACCAATCTTATCTTCCATGTGCAACGCGCGGGCTGCGCCCATGGTCGCCATTTCAATCACCTCCACAGGAGGCATTGCCGCGCGATCTTGATTCACGAGCTTATGCACTTTCGCCACCTGATTGAACTCATCAATGGTGCTCAGTGTGTTACCTGACATTGGACCATCTGTACCCAACCCAATACGCAAGCCGTCATCAAACATCTTCAATGCCGGAGACACGCCTTTGGCCGATTTGATATTAGCACTCATATTGTGTGCCACACCCACATCGTGCTTTTTCAGTAGCGCAATGTCGTCATCGTTCACATTAATGACGTGAGCACCGATAAGGTTTGGCGTCAGCGCACCAATATCAGCCATGTCCTGCACTGGGCTTTTACCGCCACTTCGCTCAGCAATCACTTCGTTTTCGCGATCAGATTCTGCAAGGTGAATCATGACAGGCACATCAAGCTCTAGCGACAGCTCAGTGATTTTTTGAAGCACTTCCGTGGTGTTTGTATACGGGGCGTGAGGGGCAAATGCAGACGTAATACGTGGGTGATCTTTGTATTGCTTAATGAAGTTCACGGCATATTGAATGCCTTCTTGCGCATTAGCCGCATCCGCCACCGGATACTTAATGACGGTTTCGCCCAAAATGGCGCGCATACCAATTTCATCAACGGTTTTCGCCGCTTCATCTTCGAAGTAGTACATGTCCGCATACGTTATCACGCCGCCTTTCAGCATTTCAACATTCCCTAATTGCGCGCCAATACGCACCATGTCACGGCTCACCAAGGCCTTCTCTAACGGGAAGATATAGCGGTGTAAGCGATCAGGCACATCGTCAGCCAATGAGCGAAATACCGTCATTGAGGCATGGGTGTGGGTGTTGATCAAACCAGGCATCACAATGTCGCCATCCACATCGAGCACGGTCTTGGCAATGTAATCATCAGCCAGATCTGCACGACCTACCGCCACAATCTTGTTGCCTTTCACAGCCACCACGCCATTTTCCAACACCGATTTCTCCGTGTTCATGGTCAAAACGGTCGCATCTTTGATCAGCAGGTCGACGTTCTCAGCAGCAAACGCAGCCGACGAAAGTGCAGCGGAGGAAACCATGGTTGCGATAGCAACACTGGCGGAAAGCAGAGTTTTCTTGAACATCATTTCTTCATCTTCACACAGCAAGGAAATTCGCGTGAATAATGGGCTGACGTGCTACAAAGAGAAATAAAAAGCGCAACATCGCTCGCAAAAGTGTGAGCTCTGCCTTACGGTTGCATATCCATAGATTGCCCATTTTCAGGCATAAAAAAAACACCGGATAAATCCGGTGTTTTTCAACGTACAAAACGGTGTCGTTTATCCGCTCTATCAGCCGATAAACATGGCAATTAGCCTTTGTTTTGTGGACGCATAGCTGGGAACAAAATCACGTCACGAATCGTGTGCGTGTTCGTAAACAGCATCGCCAGACGGTCGATACCGATACCTTGACCCGCCGTTGGTGGCAAGCCGTGCTCCAGTGCTGTGATGTAGTCAGCGTCGTAGAACATCGCTTCGTCATCACCCGATTCTTTCGCATCAACTTGCGCTTTAAAGCGGTTGTCTTGGTCTTCTGCGTCGTTAAGCTCAGAGAAACCATTCGCCACTTCACGGCCGCCGATAAAGAACTCAAAGCGATCGGTGAAGAATGGATTGTCATCGCTACGACGTGCCAGCGGAGAAATGTCTGCTGGGTAGCCCGTGATGAACGTTGGCTGGATCAGTTTAGGTTCAGCGGTTTCACCGAAGATTTCTTCAAGTAGCTGTCCACAGGTCCAGAATTTCTCAACGTAGATATCTAGAGATTTCGCGATAGATACCATGAAATCACGGTTCTGAACGCCTTCATCATCCAATGCTTGGATGTCAGCGTGGTCAGGGTTGTATTGCTTGATGGCTTCTAGCATGGTCATGCGTGCGTATTTACCGCCAAACTCAACCGTGTGCTCGCCGTAAGGCATCGCAGAGTCACCCAGCACTTCGATAGCCACGGTGCGCAGCATGTCTTCAGTCAGGTCGATCAGATCGTTGTAATCTGCGTACGCCATGTAGAATTCAATCATGGTGAATTCTGGGTTATGACGCGGAGACAACCCTTCGTTACGGAAGTTACGGTTGATTTCGAACACACGCTCAAAACCACCCACAACCAAACGCTTCAGGTAAAGCTCAGGCGCGATACGCAGGTACATTTCTTGATCAAGTGCGTTATGGTGCGTGATGAATGGACGTGCTGATGCACCGCCAGGGATCACTTGCATCATCGGCGTTTCCACTTCCATAAAGTCTTTCGACTCCATGTAACGGCGGATCGCAGAGATCAGCTTAGAACGCACTTTAAACGCATTGCGTGATTCTTCGTTCACGATAAGATCAACGTAACGTTGACGGTAACGCGTCTCTTGGTCAGTCAGACCGTGGAATTTTTCTGGAAGTGGACGCAACGCTTTCGTCAGCAGTTGGTACTCTTCCATGTTCACGTAAAGGTCACCTTTACCTGATTTGTGCAGCGCACCTGTCACACCGATGATGTCACCGATATCAAGGCCTTGGTATTGTTCTTTCAGTACGTTTTGCACGTCTTTCGCTGCATACGCCTGAATACGACCATTCACGTCTTGTAGCGCAAGGAATGGACCACGTTTTGCCATGATACGGCCAGCAACGGTCACTTTGTGATCCAATGCTTCTAGCTCTTCCTTGCTCTTTTCGCCAAATTCAGCCTGAAGGTCTGCCGCTGTGTGCTCACGACGAAAATCATTCGGGTGGCCATTCGCTTTGCAGTTTTGACGAATGTGGTTCAGTTTTGCACGACGCTCCGCAATTAGCTTGTTTTCGTCTTGTAACTGGTCAGTCATAGTGAACCTTTGAAATTAACGTAAAAAATTACAAACCAGATTTCAGGCTGGCTTCAATAAACTTGTCGAGATCACCGTCAAGTACCGCTTGGGTATTACGGTTTTCAATGCCAGTACGCAGGTCTTTGATACGTGAGTCATCCAACACGTATGAACGGATCTGGCTGCCCCAACCGATGTCGGACTTCGAGTCTTCGTTCGCTTGCTTCTCGGCGTTTTGCTTGTGCATTTCTAGCTCAAACAGTTTTGCGCGAAGCTGCTTCATCGCCTGGTCTTTGTTTTTGTGCTGACTACGGTCATTCTGACACTGCACCACAGTGTTCGTCGGAACGTGAGTAATACGTACCGCGGATTCGGTGGTGTTAACGTGCTGACCACCCGCGCCCGAGGCACGGTAAACGTCAATACGAAGATCAGATGGGTTGATATCGATTTCGATGTTGTCGTCAACTTCTGGGTAGATAAACGCAGAAGCAAACGAGGTGTGACGACGACCGCCTGAATCGAACGGCGATTTACGTACCAAACGGTGAACACCGGTTTCAGTACGCAACCAACCGTAAGCATATTCACCGCTCACGCGCACAGTCGCAGATTTCAATCCGGCCACATCGCCTTCAGACACTTCAATCACTTCTGACTTGAAGCCCTTAGCATCCGCCCAACGCAGATACATACGCAACATCATGGATGTCCAATCTTGCGCTTCCGTACCGCCCGAGCCTGCTTGCAGGTCGATATAACAATCAGAACCATCGTGGTCGCCAGAAAACATACGGCGGAATTCAAGCTTCACCAGCTTCTCTTCCAAATCGCTTAGCTCTGGGTCGATTTCGTCGAACGTGTCTTGGTCGCTTTCTTCTACGGCCAGTTCCAACAAATCGTTGATGTATTCGCCACCCTGATCAAGTTGGTCGATAGTTTCCACTACCGCTTCAAGCGCAGAACGCTCGCGACCTAGCGCTTGTGCACGCTCAGGTTCGTTCCACACATCAGGTTGTTCAAGTTCAGCATTAACTTCTTCTAGACGCTCTTTCTTGGCGTCATAGTCAAAGATACCCCCTAAGGACATTTGCGCGTTCGGCAATGTCCGCTAGGCGGTTTTTGATCGGATTGATTTCAAACATGGTCACTTCTAAATTCAGAATGAGTTTTAACCGCAGAATTCTATCGAATTGCGGGCAGAATAAACAGAGTGTGATGGGGATCAAACATGAAATTTTCGGAGAAAAAGACAGAAAAGGGGTAAAGAGTGCGAGAGTGCGAGAGTGCGAGAGTGCGAGAGTGCGAGAGTGCGAGAGTGCGAGTCAGTATGTTTGACTAGGGAATCCTGTCAAGCCGATAACGACAAGCACTTGCTCTCTCTTTATGCGTTGGCTTTTGTCTGCTCTTTTCTCGCGACTCGCAATCTCAACTCTGCTTTATCGGCTCTTTCCGTTTACACCGCCGCCATATGCTCAATCATCAATTGCACCGTGCGGTTTCCGCGAAACTCATTCACATCAAGACGATACGCTAAATCGACAAGCTGAACCGACGGGTCAGGCCAACGGCGCACATCAATATTGAAGGCAATACCATCGACCATTTGCCCACCCATCACAGGCTCTAGCATCATTTTAAGATGCTTTCCGCCCACCAGCTTCTGGTGAAGAATTTTGAACTTGCCATCGAAAAGTGGCTCCGGGAAGCCTTGTCCCCACGGGCCGCCGCTGCGAAGCACTTCTGCCACATCCAGCGAGATTTCTGTTGGTAGCAATTCACCGTCAGACATCAGCACGCCTTTCAGCTCTTCTTCGCTGATCACGGATTTAACGGCCTCATCGAATAAGCGCGAAAAGCGTTCAAAATCCGCTTCGGCGATGGTTAACCCCGCCGCCATGGCGTGACCACCAAACTTCTTAATCAAACCGGGGTTTTGCGTATCGATTAAATCTAACGTATCGCGCATGTGAAGGCCCACGATGGAGCGCGCCGAACCTTTGATTGTGCCTTCCCCACCATCCGCAAAAGCAATAACAGGGCGATGGAATTTGTCTTTAATACGCGAAGCTACAATGCCGATGACACCTTGGTGCCATTCGCGTTGAAACAAGGCCAATCCGCACGGCAGCTTGGTTTGCTCACCAAACTGCAAGCGCTCACAAATCGCCATGGCTTCTTCTTTCATGCCTTGTTCGATGTCTTTGCGCGTTTGGTTCAATGCATCCAGTTCACTCGCCATTTGGCGGGCGGCTGGCAAGCTTTCACTCAGCAGCAATTCAACACCAAATGACATGTCATCCAAGCGCCCTGCCGCATTGATGCGAGGGCCAAGAGCAAAACCAAAGTCGCTCGCCACCAAGGTGGTCATATTGCGGTTCGCCACTTCGATCAGCGCTTGAATACCAGGGCGGCATTTTCCTGCTCGAATACGCATCAAGCCTTGGTGTACCAAAATACGGTTATTGGTATCGAGCGCTACCACGTCTGCCACGGTGCCTAACGCCACCAAATCCAGCACTTCGGCCAAGTTAGGTTCTGGGATGTTCTTTTGCGTAAACCAGCCTATGTCACGCAGATGGGCGCGCAGCGCAAGCATCAAATAAAATGCCACACCGACACCCGCCAGAGACTTTGATGGAAAACCGCATTCGTTTAAGTTCGGGTTAACCATGGCATCCGCATCAGGAAGCACATCGCCAGGTAAGTGGTGATCTGTCACCACCACTTGAATGCCTTTGGCTTTTGCCGTTGCGACACCTTCAATCGATGACACACCGTTATCGACCGTCATGATCAGTTCGGCGCCTTTCGCCGCGGCTTGTTCAACCACATCAGGGCTTAGGCCATATCCGTCTTCAAAACGGTTTGGCACCAAGTAATCCACGTTGAAGCACCCCAGCATACGCAGCGCCGTCACAGACAATGCCGAACTGGTTGCTCCGTCCGCATCGAAATCGCCCACGATGATGATTCGCTTACCGTCAGCAATGGCCGCAGCCAAGATCGCCACTGCCTTGTCCATACCATGGAATTCATTAAAACCATGAAGGCCTTTGGCGCTGCGTTCCAGTTCGCCTTCGCTGGTGACACCACGGTTAGCATAAATACGCTGGAGAAGAGGCGGAATAGACGCGGGGAATACGGCATCAGCCGCCGCATGACGACGTTTAATTTCAATCATTGAACAGAACCTTTATCAGACGGCAAGAGCGCGGGCAAAGGCATGCGCTAGCAAAACTCTTTGCCATTCTACCGCTCGAGAAGCAAAGCGAAACCCCTATCAAGGAATTGAAGGTGGAAACGGCGGGCAGTCGGGCGTTTAGGTATGCCTAAAAATAAAAAAACGCAGGCGAATACCTGCGTTTTCATTTGTATTTCGTCACCAAACACACACCTAAGCGTGCACCTTGTTTGGATTAAGATTGCTTGGCTTTTTGCTCAAGCACTTGCAGCAGTTGTGGCGCAGGAAGGTAACCTGATAGTAGTGAACCATCTTGAAGCAAAATCGCTGGCGTACCCGTTACACCCACTGTACTACCGAGCGCCATGTGGCTGCGGATCACGTCAGTGCACTGATTTGATTCTTCATCAAAATTGCGCGCTTTCGCCAAATCCATCGCTTTCACTTTGTCATCCGCACACCAAATCGCACTCATTTGAGGGATGTTTGGCGAGCGTTCACCAGAGCGTGGGAATGCCAAGTAGCGCACGGTGATACCGGCATCGTTGTATTGCTTCATTTCGCTGTGAAGCTTCATGCAATAGCCGCACGTCGTGTCGGTGAACACGTTAACCACATACTTTTCGTCTTTCGCCGGGTAAACAATCAGCTCTTTCTCAACCTTTGCCGCGTCAAACACTGCTTTGTTGCGTTTCGCGGTGGTGATATCGGTCAGATTAATCGATTCGTTTTCCGTGTTGTGGAACAACTGGCCATAGAAAAAGTAAGACGCATCTTTGTTCGCGTAAAAGATACCACCGCTTGTTACCACTTCATAAATGCCATCAACCGGTGATGCTTCAATGCTTTCAACGTTAAGGCGATACTTCGCCATCACACCGTTAATTGCCTCTTGGTTTGCCCCTTCTGCAGCTTGCGCACCCATAGACAACAGTGCTGAAGTAAACATAACGCCAGCTAGCAGTCGTTTGAATTTCATAGTGTTTTATCCTAACTGTTGCAAATAGCCTGCCTCTTGCAGACCAACTAACACTTTTTCAGACCGGAGAAAGGGGAAAAAGTCTCGGCTCGACATAAAAAAAGTCGCGAAATTACGCGATATTATGCCCGAGGATGGTGTTCTTGGTGTAGTTGTTTTAAGCGCTCTGTTGCGACATGGGTATAAATTTGTGTGGTCGACAGGTCGCTGTGTCCCAATAGCATTTGTACGACGCGTAAATCCGCACCGTGATTCAGCAGGTGGGTGGCAAATGCATGACGCAATACGTGTGGCGATAACAGCTCACTGTCGATATTCGCCAGCGCCGCGTAGAACTTAATACGATGCCAAAACGTTTGTCGCGTCATTTGCCGCGCGCGTCGGCTCGGGAAAAACACATCTGATGACTTCTCCCCCAGCAACTGTGGTCGGCTGTAGGTCATGAATTGCTCAAGCCAATCAATGGCCGTTTCCCCCATCGGTACCAAGCGCTCTTTACCCCCTTTACCGATCACGCGCACCACGCCTTGACGGAGGCTAACGTTTTCCGTCGTCAGGCTAATCAGCTCAGTAACACGCAGCCCCGTCGCGTAGAGCAGTTCCATCATGGCTTTGTCGCGCAGCTCCAACATGTCTTCCACATCAGGCGCATCCAACAAGGCCTCGATTTGTTCTTCGCTGAGATCTTTCGGCAATCGCTTTGGTAACTTAGGGCTCATTAGCGTCGCACTTGGGTCGTCTTCGCGCTGCTTTTCTCGGTACAAATACTGGAACAATCGACGCATCGCAGACAGCATACGAGCGCGGCTGGTTTGTTTATAGTCTTGGTCAAACAACCAATGCTGATAGTCCTGAAGGGTGGAGGTTTGTACTTGGGTTAACAATACCCCTTTCTCTTCCAACCAATGGCAAAGCTTCAACAGATCGTTGCGGTAAGAGGCCAAGGTATTTTCAGATAACCCTCGCTCCATCCACATCGCGTCTAAAAACTGTTCGACCAAACTGGCGTTTTGTTCCACTATTCACTCACTTAACAATACATCTCGCTAAGTATCACGTTACCTCACATTGGTAATATTGCAATGTTTCCGCGTGCTTCAGCTTTCTTTCATGTCACGATGTCTCATTAAATCAGACTGAAACAAGGGTAGAGAAGCCACGACGAGGCAGGTAAAATCTCGCCACGCGCAAAAGTAGGAAGACAGAATGAAGATAGGTTTGTTTTACGGTTCAACCACCTGCTACACAGAAATGGCAGCGGAAAAAATCCGCGACATTTTAGGTGATGAACTGGTCGATATTCATAACATCAAAGACGTGCCTGTCAGCGAGATGAATCAATACGATCTTTTGTTACTGGGGATCTCTACGTGGGATTTCGGTGAATTGCAGGAAGATTGGGAAGCGGTGTGGACGCAGCTTGACGGCTTGAACCTCAATGGGAAAGTCGCTGCCCTGTTTGGGCTAGGTGATCAAGAAGGCTATGCCGAATGGTACTTGGATGCCATGGGCATGCTTCACGTTCAACTGCTTCCAACTGGATTACGTTTTATTGGTTACTGGCCTGCCGATGGTTATACCTTCGAAGCCTCAAAAGCACTCACAGAAGACAAAACCCAATTTGTCGGCCTCGCATTAGATGAAGACAGCCAATACGATTTAAGCGATGAGCGCATTGCGACCTGGTGTGAACAGGTGCTGACCGAATATGCTGCCACGCTGTAAATGCATCGCCATAAAAAAACCACCGCATGCGGTGGTTTTTTTGTCTCTCATTTTCACGTTTCAGCAATGCCAGTTCCTACGCCAACTTCACCGAGAACACCTGAACACGAAAGCACTTAAATCACGGGTATCGTCATCTGTTACGCGTGTGAAGATTCGCTTTTTGCTGCGCCAACAAAGCGCATTGCAACCAGCGCGATCACAGTTGGCATTAGCCACGCCATGCCATAGGTGAACAATGGCAGAACATTAAACAATGACACATCAATACCGAGAATTTTCGCAGCATCAATCAGGGCAAAAATCAGCGACACGCTCAGCACAACACGGTATGCCATTGCAGGGTTAGGCATGAAACGGCGAACAAACGTGAGGGCAATCAGTGCAATCGCTACAGGGTAAAGTGCGAACAGAACAGGCACAGAAATCGCAATCAACTGCGTCAGACCAACGTTTGCCACAACAGCACAGACAATCGACAGCACAACAACCCACTGGCGGTAGCTCAGTTTGTCCGTCAACGTGCTGAAGTAATCAGAACATGCTGACACCAGACCAATTACCGTGGTCAAACAGGCAAGAATAATGATGGTCGACAAGATGATTTGGCCGGCAGGGCCAAACAACGCCAGAACATAAGCCGCGAGGATTTCACCACCGTTGCTTGCGCCACCCGCCACAGACGATGCGGTTGCACCCAAGTAGAACAGAGAAACGTAAACAAACGCCAAGCCGCCAGCCGCAATGATGCCTGCGTAAATCAAGTATTTGCAGGTTTGCGATTCAGAAGTAATGCCTTTTTTGCGGATAACATCGACGATCAGCATACCGAACATCAGCGCCGCAAAGGTATCCATGGTGTTGTAACCTTCAAGGAAGCCCGTTGTGAACGCTTGGTCAACGTACGCACCTTGCGCCGCAACGATATCACTTTGCGGGTTAACCACTACCGCGATAGCAAGCACAGCCAGTGCCGCAAAAAGCGCAGGCGTCAGTAGCTTACCAATGGTGTCAATAAGCTTACCTTGTGATAGCGAGAAGAACATTGCGATAGCAAAGAACACCACGGAGAACAAAGAAAGCTCAAGTTGTCCAGCGTCGGTCAAAAATGGCTTAAAGCCCATTTCGTAAGCCACAAGGCCTGCACGTGGTGCCGCAAACGCAGGGCCGATAATGATGAAAATCAGAACCGCCATCAGCGTTGCCACAGACGTTGGCAAATCACGCGTTAGCCCTTTCCAGCCACCACCCGCAACGGCAACAGCAATGATACCAATCAACGGAAGGCCTACCGCGGTGATAAGAAAACCGAGCATGGCAGAAAATGTGTGCTCACCAGCAAGAAAACCTGCTTGCGGTGGAAAGATGATGTTGCCTGCACCGAGGAAAAACGCGAAGGTCATAAACCCTAGCGCGAGTATGTCACTAACCTTTAAACTCTCTCTCACTTCATACTACCCTTGTGTGTTTGCCTAAGTTATCTGTAATCAACTGGTTAGTA
>JBELME010000117.1:0-11875 GCA_042096095.1 Enterovibrio sp. | reverse complement strand
AGCTAGACCAGTGCGAGCGTTGTAAGTACTATGACGCGCCAAATGGCGTAAACGCAAAGTATACAACCAAAAACAACACACCACTTTTTCTGCTCTCCCCCTTGAAAGTTGATTTCTAGTCCCAATCTCACAGAAACATCATCAATCATAGAGCCCGTCTCGACTCATTAGGTTGGTGTCGCTATAATGGCGCGTCTTAAAATCCAGCCTCTATGTAATAGGGCAAACAGATACTTCGCGTTTGAACGCAATTTATCCCGTTTCACAGGCGTTATGGCGAAAGCGTCGCTGTAACACGAAAGGATGCTACCGGAAAAATACCGGGCAACATCACTCAGTCACCTGAGTAAGTTTTGAGGTTATAAATACAATGCAAGTTACCGTTGAAACCACAGAAGGCCTAGAGCGCCACCTGACTATCACTGTTCCAGCAGCAAACATCGAAGACGCTGTGACTGCAGAACTACGCAACATTGCTAAAAATCGTCGTTTCGATGGTTTCCGTAAAGGTAAAGTGCCTTTGAAGATGGTTTCACGTATGTACGGCAAAGCAGTACGTAACGACGTGATGGGTGAAGTGATGCAGCGTCATTTCATCGAAGCAATCATCAAAGAAAAAGTAAACCCAGCGGGTGCGCCAACATTTACACCAGTAGATGTTGAAGAAGGTAAAGACCTAGTATTCAAAGCATCTTTCGAAGTTTACCCAGAAATCGCACTGAAAGATCTAGACAAAGTTGAAGTGGTTAAGCCACAAGCTGAAGTGAAAGACGAAGACGTTGCTGAAATGATTGAAACGCTTCGCAAGCAGCAAGCTTCTTGGTCTGACGTTGAAGCAGCAGCTGTTGCTGATAGCCGTGTAACTATCGATTTCACTGGCTCTATCGACGGTGAAGAATTCGAAGGCGGTAAAGCGGAAGGCTTCGCGCTAGTGATGGGTCAAAACCGTATGATCCCTGGCTTCGAAGACGGCATCGTTGGTAAGAACGCTGGCGACGAATTCACTATCGAAGTGAACTTCCCTGAAGACTACCACGCAGAAAACCTAAAAGGTAAAGCGGCAAAATTTGACATCAAACTAAGCAAAGTTGAAGCGCAAGAGCTTCCAGAACTGACTGATGAGTTCGTTGCACGTTTCGGTGTTGAAGAAGGCGGTGTTGACGGTCTAAAAGCAGAAGTGCGCAAGAACATGGAACGCGAACTGAAGCAAGCTGTTAAAAACCGCATCAAAGAGCAAGTGATTGACGGTCTTGTTGAGCAAAACGACATCGACGTACCTGCTGCGCTGATCGATCAAGAAGTTGAAGTACTGCGTAAGCAAGCCGTTCAGCGTTTCGGTGGCAACATGGAAAACGCGCCAGAGCTTCCACGTGAATTGTTCGAAGAGCAAGCGAAACGTCGCGTAGTTGTTGGCCTTCTTCTTGGCGAAGTGATCAAATCTGAAGAGCTAAAAGCTGACGAAGAGCGTGTTAAAGCACTTATCGCAGAAATGGCTTCAGCATATGAAGATCCATCAGAAGTTGTCGCTTACTACGAGCAAGACCAACGCTTGATGGAAAACATGCGTAACGTTGCACTTGAAGAACAAGCTATCGACGCATTGCTAGCTAAAGCACAAGTTTCTGAAAAAGAGCAAGCTTTCTCTGAGCTAATGAACCCAGCTCAAGCTTAAGTGCTAGAATTGTTGAGTGGACAATTGACTTAGAATTCACTCTTCTGATAACAATGGTCCGTATGAAGTTAATTCATCCGGGCCATTTATTTTAGGGAAATAACACTATGAGCTTTCAAGAAAAAAACGGAATGCCTTCAATCATGGATGCGCTGGTGCCGATGGTGGTCGAACAAACCTCTCGTGGTGAACGTTCTTATGACATCTATTCCCGCCTGCTGAAAGAGCGTGTGATTTTTTTGACCGGTCAAGTTGAAGACCACATGGCGAATTTGGTGGTTGCACAGCTGCTGTTTCTCGAATCAGAAAATCCAGAAAAAGATATCTTCCTATACATCAACTCACCTGGCGGTTCAGTGACTGCAGGTATGTCAATCTACGACACCATGCAATACATTAAGCCGGATGTAAGCACTGTATGTATGGGACAAGCTTGTTCAATGGGAGCATTCCTGTTGGCGGGCGGCGCAAAAGGTAAGCGTTACTGCCTACCAAACTCTCGCGTCATGATTCACCAACCACTTGGCGGTTTCCAAGGCCAAGCATCAGACATCCAAATCCATGCGCAAGAAATTCTGACCATCAAGCAAAAGTTAAACACCTTGCTGGCAGAGCACACTGGGCAACCGTTAGAAGTGATTGAGCGCGACACTGATCGCGATAACTTCATGGCAGCGCAAGATGCAACGGACTATGGTTTGGTTGATGCAGTTTTAAATAAACGCGATTAATTTCTAATTCTGAGACAGTTAGCGTCGATTGATACTGACTGTCTTGGAATCGAGTCTCTAACACTTCGGAAATTTCCGACGAGTTGATGTAGACTCAGATCATGGCAAACATGGGCAAATGCCTAAAGAGGTTAGCGAATGACAGACAAGCGAAAAGACGGTGGCAGCGGAAAGTTGCTGTACTGCTCTTTCTGCGGCAAAAGCCAGCATGAAGTACGCAAGTTAATTGCTGGGCCTTCTGTTTATATCTGCGATGAGTGTGTTGACCTATGTAACGACATCATTCGTGAAGAAATAAAAGAGGTCATGCCGAAGCGCGACAGCAACGAACTTCCCACTCCAATGGAAATTCGTGCGCACCTTGATGATTACGTAATTGGTCAAGACAAAGCCAAGAAAGTGCTTTCAGTAGCGGTATATAACCACTACAAGCGCCTGAGAAATGGCGACACCAATGCGGAAGGCGTTGAGCTTGGTAAAAGTAATATCCTGCTAATCGGTCCAACCGGTAGCGGTAAAACACTGCTTGCAGAAACACTGGCGCGTTTTCTGGATGTACCGTTCACCATGGCAGATGCAACTACATTGACCGAAGCGGGTTATGTAGGTGAAGACGTCGAGAACATCATCCAGAAACTGCTTCAGAAGTGTGATTATGATGTTGCGAAGGCCGAGCGCGGTATCGTTTACATCGATGAGATTGATAAAATCTCACGCAAATCAGACAACCCATCGATAACCCGTGACGTGTCGGGCGAGGGCGTTCAGCAAGCATTGTTGAAATTGGTTGAAGGTACGATTGCTTCTGTTCCGCCACAAGGCGGTCGCAAGCACCCACAGCAAGAGTTTTTGCAGGTAGATACCTCTAAGATCCTCTTTATCTGTGGTGGCGCGTTTGCGGGTCTAGACAAAGTGGTTGATCAGCGCGTGGCGAAAGGTAGCGGCATTGGTTTCGGCGCAGAAGTGCGTTCGAAAGACCAAGAAGCGACTTTGAGTGACTTGTTCAGCAAAGTGGAACCAGAAGATCTCGTTAAATACGGCCTGATCCCTGAATTCATTGGTCGTCTTCCTGTAAGCGCCATTTTGGGCGAGCTTGATGAAGATGCACTTGTTCAAATTCTTCGCGAGCCGAAGAATGCCCTGACGAAGCAGTACGCTGCGCTGTTGGAGCTTGACGGTGTTGAACTTGAATTCAGAGACGATGCGTTAACGGCGATCGCACACAAAGCGATGGAGCGTAAAACAGGTGCTCGTGGTCTGCGTTCAATCGTTGAAGCTGTATTGTTGGATACGATGTACGATTTACCATCGAACAAAGATGTCACGAAAGTGGTTATCGACGAATCGGTGATAAAAGGTGAGTCCGATCCTCTGTTGATCTATGAAGCAACGGAAAATCAGGCAGCGGGTGCTGAATAACACCTTCGTACCATAAGGTTAAATTGCGTATTTAACCAACAAATTATAAGAAAAAAGGGGGCAATCGCTCCCTTTTTTATTTTCTGCTGCACATGCCGTTGAATACTGACATTCTATCCCCATATACTCTTTAATATCTAAAACGGAAGAGAGAACAATATGAACTTGGAGCGTTCCGAGCGCATTGAAATTCCGGTCCTGCCTTTGCGTGACGTGGTTGTTTATCCCCATATGGTTATTCCACTGTTTGTTGGAAGGGATAAATCGATCCGTTGCCTTGAAGCAGCGATGGACAACGATAAGCAGATTCTATTGGTCGCACAGAAAGATGCTGCCACTGATGACCCTGCTATCGAAGACCTCTATGAAGTGGGTACTGTTGCCTCGATATTGCAGTTGTTGAAACTGCCTGACGGCACTGTAAAGGTACTCGTTGAGGGACTTCAACGCGCAGAAATTAAAAAATTCCGTGAAGATGATTTCTTCATTGCTGATGCTCAGTATATGCAAACGCCAGAGATGGATGAGCGTGAGCAAGAAGTATTGGTTCGCACGGCAATCAGTCAGTTTGAAGGTTTTATCAAGCTGAACAAAAAAATCCCGCCAGAAGTACTGACATCGCTAAATGGTATTGATGAGGCTGCTCGTCTCGCAGACACCATTGCTGCTCACATGCCGCTTAAGCTGCATGATAAACAGCAAGTGTTAGAAATCATCGATATTGCTGACCGTCTCGAATTCCTCATGACCATGATGGAATCAGAAATCGATTTGCTGCAGGTTGAGAAGCGTATTCGCAGCCGTGTTAAGAAGCAGATGGAAAAGAGTCAGCGCGAGTATTACTTGAACGAGCAAATGAAAGCTATCCAGAAAGAACTGGGTGAGCTGGATGATGCGCCTGATGAATTTGAAAGCCTGAAGCTGAAGATCGAAGAATCGAAAATGCCTCAGGAAGCCAAAGAGAAAACCGAACAAGAACTTCAGAAGCTGAAGATGATGTCACCGATGTCAGCAGAAGCCACAGTGGTTCGCAGCTACATCGACTGGATGGTCAGCGTGCCATGGTCGAAGCGCTCAAAAGTGAAAAAAGATTTGGCGAAAGCGGAAGAGATCCTCAATTCGGATCACTACGGCCTTGAGCGCGTAAAGGAACGTATTTTGGAATACCTCGCGGTACAAAACCGTGTGAACAAGCTTAAAGGCCCGATCCTTTGTCTTGTTGGCCCTCCTGGTGTGGGTAAAACCTCCTTGGGTCAATCCATTGCGAAAGCAACTGGCCGTAAGTACACCCGCATGGCGCTAGGCGGCGTGCGTGACGAAGCGGAAATCCGTGGTCACCGTCGTACCTACATCGGCTCTCTACCGGGTAAGCTTGTTCAGAAAATGGCAAAAGTTGGCGTGAAGAACCCGCTATTCTTGCTTGATGAAATCGATAAAATGTCATCTGACATGCGTGGTGACCCGTCATCTGCTTTGCTAGAAGTGCTTGATCCTGAACAGAATAACGCGTTTAACGATCACTACCTCGAAGTGGATTATGACCTGTCTGATGTGATGTTCGTGGCGACCTCAAACTCCATGAACATTCCAGGTCCATTGCTAGACCGTATGGAAGTGATTCGTCTGTCGGGTTACACCGAAGATGAAAAACTCAATATTGCTAAGCAACACTTGGTTGATAAGCAAGTGAAGCGCAATGGTTTGAAACCAAGCGAAGTGAGCATTGAAGATTCAGCGATCATTGGCATTATCCGCTATTACACACGTGAAGCGGGTGTGCGTAGCCTTGAGCGCGAAATTTCGAAACTGTGCCGTAAAGCAGTGAAAGAAATCTTACTGAACAAAGACCTGAAATCCATCACCATCAATCAGGACAACCTGAAAGATTACCTGGGTGTGCAGCGCTATGACTTCGGCAAGGCAGACGAAAGCAACCGCATCGGCCAAGTAACAGGCTTAGCGTGGACGTCTGTGGGCGGCGATTTGCTGACCATTGAAACAGAATCAATGCCAGGTAAAGGCAAGCTGACGCAAACCGGTTCACTGGGCGATGTCATGCAAGAGTCTATTCAGGCAGCAATGACGGTGGTGCGTACCCGTGCTGAGAAACTTGGTATCAATAACGACTTCTATGAGAAGCGTGATATCCACGTCCACGTTCCTGAAGGTGCGACACCGAAAGATGGGCCAAGTGCCGGTATTGCGATGTGTACGGCGCTGGTTTCGAGCCTGACAGGCAACCCTGTGCGCGCTGATGTGGCAATGACAGGTGAAATCACACTCCGTGGTGAGGTCTTGCCAATCGGTGGTTTGAAAGAGAAATTACTTGCAGCTCACCGTGGCGGCATTAAAACGGTCGTTATTCCGAAAGAGAACGAACGTGATCTGGAAGAGATTCCTGACAATGTAAAAGCGGATTTAGACATTCATGCTGTGCGCTGGATCGATGAAGTACTGACGCTAGCTTTACAGGACAATCCTCTCGGAATAGAGCTTGTATCGCCGAAAAAGAGTGACGTGCAGCAAAATTAAGCAACGTAAAGGGCTGACAGCCAGCAAAAGGCTTGTCAGCTTTTTTGTTGAGGGCTAACTTAATGGAAACGCTGCAAGCCCTTAATTCATAACAGCTACAGCGTTTTGATAGAAATATTTAAATAAATTTGATGGGTAAAACACTCATCACCGCAAAGAATGGGATTTGTGGTTCGTTTGTAAAGGGGATGAAAAAGTGAACAAGTCGCAGTTAATTGATACAATTGCAGAAAATGCTGACCTGTCTAAAGCTTCAGCGGGTCGCGCTCTAGATGCACTGATCGATGCCATTTCTGATACACTGAAAGACGGCGATCAGGTAGCTCTTGTTGGTTTCGGTACGTTTTCTGTTCGTGATCGTTCAGCACGTACAGGTCGTAACCCTCAAACTGGCGCGGAAATCAACATTCCAGCTGCTAAAGTACCTGGCTTTAAAGCGGGTAAAGCTCTGAAAGATGCGGTTAACTAATCTATTTAAACCGTCTTGCTCTATGTCGCAGCATCTTTAGTTTAAAGCTGTAAAGTCCGTGACATCAGCGTATAATCAGGCTCAGTCAGAGTGTAAAGGCGCATCTCATGATGCGCTTTTTTAGTTTTATACCTCAGCCACTTTTCAGTCGCTAAACAAACATCAAGCATGCAGTGTGATGTTTTAGGTATAACCAAAACGAACGTTTAAATTTGTAGGAGTGACGGCACGTTATGATGGAGCGACTACGCGAAGGCGTGAATAGCCTCGCGGTTAAGATCATCTTAAGCCTTATTATTTTTTCCTTTGTATTTGCAGGCGTCGGTGGCTACCTCTCTGGTGGTACTGTCGCGCCTGCTGCAAAAGTGGGTGATCAAGAAATTAGCCGCAACCAATTTGAGCAAGCTTACCAAAATGAGCGTGCCCAGATGCAAGCTCAAGCCGGAGACTTCTTTGCAACCCTGCTAAGTGATCCTAACTACCTTGCACAATTCCGACGCAATGTGCTCGACCGCATGGTCAACCAAGCACTGCTAGACCAACAAGCGGATACGCTTGGGTTGCGCGTTAGCGAAGCACAAATCAAACAATCAATCCGTGAAATGCCAGGATTCCAAGGCACGCTAGGTTCGTTTGACAATGATTTGTACCTTGCTGCACTTCGCCGTAATGGCCTGACGCCGGATCAATTTGCTGAGTACGTTCGCCAAGACTTGGTGCGTGAGCAACTTGTTGGTGCACTTCAAAACAGTGAGTTTGCTTTAGAAGGCGAGCTAGAGTCACTGTACAAGCTTGAAGGTCAAACCCGCACAGTGCGTACTTTGTCGCTGCCAGTGGCTGATTTTGCTGAGAATGCAGACGTCACTGCCGAGCAGAAACAAGATTTCTATCAGCAAAACCCTTCTCAATTCGTCCGTCCTGAGCAGCTTAAAATCTCATACGTTGAGCTCTCTGGTAACGGTATTGCTGACGTTGCAGAAGTGACTGAAGAAGAAGCGAAGGCTTACTACAACGCGAACTTGGCCTCTTACGGCACGGCTGAGCAACGCAAAGTTAGCCACATCATGATCCAAGGTGATGATGCAGCAGCGAATGAAAAAGCAGATGAGGTGCTGGCAGAACTTAATGCCGGCGCAGATTTTGCTGCGTTAGCAAAAACACGTTCTGATGACACATTCAGCGCAGAGCAGGGCGGTCAACTCGACTGGTTCGACGCTGGTGTGATGGATCCTGCGTTCGAAGAAGCTGCCTTTGCACTTGTGAACAAAGGCGATGTGTCTGGTGTGGTTAAATCCGATTTCGGTTTCCACATTATTAAGTTGGATGATGTAAAAGCGTCTGATTCTGAGCCGTTTGAAGCCGTACGTGATGACATCGTTGCACAGCTTAAGCAACAGCATGCGGCTGAGAAGTTCTTCGCACTGTCGAATGACCTTGCTGAGAAAGCTTTCGAAATGCCAGATAACCTTGATGACGCAGCTGACGCTGTGAATGGCAAGGTGCAACACACGGATTTCGTTTCTTTAAGTGATCTAGAAGGCACGCTAGCAAACGCCAGTGTTCAACAAGCATTACAACTTGCCGAAGTGCGTGAAGATGGTCTGAACTCAGACATCATTGAAATTGCGCCAGAGCACGTTGTCGTTGTTCGTGTCGAAGATGTTCGTCCAGAAGTGGTTCTGCCATTTGATGATGTTGAAGCACAAGTGACTGAGCTGCTAAAACGTCAGAAAGGCGAAGAAGCGGCCCAAGCGCTTGCGACAACATTGGTTGAAGAGCTAAATGCAGGTAACGAAGCAGGCTTGACCGCGTCGGGTTATGCATTTAGTGAAGCAACAGACATTGGTCGTGTTTCGCCAGAACGTGATGTGGTGGAGTTAGCATTTACAATGCCCACACCAAATGCTGATTCAAGCGAATATGGTCAAACCCGTTCACTGACTGGCGATGTACTTGTTGTTGCTTTGGACGGTGTGACCGAGCCTGAAACTGCAGACATCAGTCTTGAAAGCCAGATGGCTGACCGTGTTGCGCGTTCATTGGCAAATACTGAGCTAGCAGCAACCATCGAACAGCTTAAAGACACCACTGACGTGGTTTACTCTTTAGAGACTGCAGAGCAGTAATGATGAAATAACTTATGCACCAAGCAAAAGATTTGGAGCGAATTACGACTTCGTTGTAATTGATAAGTTACTTTGACGGGGCACCTTTGGTGCCCCGTCGTTTTTTCTAATACCAAACATGCATTGGTGTCCGCCACTTATTACCCTGCCTACTCTGTTCAAGGAAAGATAAATAAAGGAATCATCAATGCTTAGAAAAATACTCACAACGCTGACTTTTGCAGCTACTCTGTTTGCAGCACCTATTGCACTTTCACAAGATAACCAAGGCAGTGTGGGGGCTGATACACCGTTAGAAGTAAACATCAATACCGCTGACGCCGAAGAGCTTGATAAGTATTTGGACGGTGTTGGAAAGAGCAAGGCGCAAGCCATCGTTGATTTTCGTGAAGAGTTCGGGCAGTTTGAATCATTGGATTCGCTGAAGAACGTAAAGGGTATTGGCAGCGGTATCATCGATAAAAACAAAGATCGCATCGTGTTGTAACGGCCTTTGTATTTCGTGTCCAAACGTGGGGAGACCGATCTCCCCAACATCCACTTTCTATTTTCATCTCGATGCACGCATCTACCGCCCTATTTCCACTTTCCTCTTTATGCCGCTATGCAACGACGACGCATGATAACTGTGCTCTCCAGTTAATACTGGTTTTAAGGAATGAAGCGGACTCTGAGCCTTATTCATCCTGCGGCTTTTTTGTCTTAGAGGCTTGAGAAAACCAGCCGACACAAACAGAATAGTGTCAGGATATTTCTTAGACCAAGGCCAAGGATGTTATGAGTCAGAAAACCAGTCACTTTTTTGCCCACCTCGCGAGAATGAAGCTTATCTATCGGTGGCCTCTCATGCGTAATGTGTTCAACGAAAACATCTCAGAGCATAGCCTTCAGGTCGCGTTTGTTGCTCACGCTTTAGCGCTAATCGAAAATAAAAAATTTGGTGGAACCACGACACCGGAACGCGTGGCGTTATTGGCGATGTTTCATGATTGCAGTGAAGTACTGACCGGCGATTTGCCTACGCCGATTAAGTACTTTAATCCCGCCATCGCTGATGAGTATAAGAAGATAGAGCGCATTGCCGAAGACAAACTGGTTTCGATGCTACCCGAAGAGTTTCGAGATGATTACCGACCGCTCATAGACAGCGAGGTCATTGACCAAGATGAATACCGTATTGTGAAACAAGCTGATGCGATATGTGCATACCTCAAGTGTTTGGAAGAGCTATCAGCGGGTAACCACGAGTTTGAGCAAGCTAAGCGACGCCTGGAGAAAACAATGGAAGACCGCCGCTCTGATGCGAGCGACTATTTTATGTCAACGTTTGCCAGTAGCTTTACGTTGAACCTTGATGAGATCAGTGATGAGCAATAATGTATTTTCGATAGAGGCGCTTTCACCTTTGTGGGAAGAAAGACTAGCGAGCGAGAACAAACAGCGTCGTCATGACAAACGTACGGTGTTTCAACGCGATCGCGCCCGTATTCTTCACTCTGCCGCGTTTCGCCGTTTACAAGCCAAGACGCAAGTGCTTGGGGCTGAGCATAGCGAGTTTTATCGCACACGCTTAACGCACTCGCTTGAAGTGTCTCAAATTGGCACGGGCATTCTCGCCCAAATCAAAGATAAACAGCCAGAATTTCGACCGCTGCTGCCATCGACGAGCCTTTTGGAAAGTCTCTGTCTTGCGCATGACATTGGCCACCCGCCTTATGGGCACGGTGGAGAAATCGCGCTGAATTACCTCATGCGTAATGATGACGGGTTTGAAGGTAAC
Organism: Enterovibrio sp.; assembly: GCA_042096095.1. GTDB lineage: Bacteria > Pseudomonadota > Gammaproteobacteria > Enterobacterales > Vibrionaceae > Enterovibrio. Next base: position 1,146 of record JBELME010000117.1, on the reverse strand, counting down.
GCACAGACGTTTCGCATTGTCAGCCTGTTAGAGCCGTATACAGAAGCCGATGGCATGAACTTAGCGAGAAGAACGTTGTTAGGTTTGCTTAAATATCCTGCATTGCTTGGCGAGACACGCCGACTCTCGCTGCCGCCTGATGTGTCTGAGTTTCGTCATTTAAAAGCGTCTGATTGGCATCCCGCGAAAGGGTTGTATCGTGATGATCTTGACCGGTTCAATTGGGTGTTAGCGGGCATGACAGAAAAAGACGCTGCGCTATTTACGCGCTTAAAGCACACGCCCAATGACAATCAGCATGGTAAAACCGAGTTTAAATCCCTTGATTGTTCAATCATGGAACTGGCTGATGACATTGCTTATGGTGTGCACGATCTTGAAGATGCCATCGTGATGGGCATTGTACAGCGCGATCAATGGCAGGAAGCGGTCGCCAGCAAATTGGCAGAATGTGGAGACCCGTGGTTAGAGGCAAACATTAGCCATTTGAGTGACCAAATGTTCGGACCACATTATGAACGAAAAGATGCCATCGGTGCGTTGGTGAATACCTTGCTCACGTCAATTGCAATCGAACCCTCGCTTCAAGATGGCGTAAACAGTTTTGATGATCCGATTCTGCAGTGGAACGCGTGTTTGACCGATGTGATGCATGGCGTGTTGGCGGTACTGAAAGCCTTTGTGAGCGAATATGTGGTGCAAAAGCCTGAACTTCAAATCATTGAATATAAAGGCCAGCAGTTGGTGATGGGGTTGTTTGATGCTTTTGATGCGGATCCAAAACGATTGCTGCCAGTGCCTACGCGTGAACTCTGGCTAAAAGACGTTGCGGATGGGAAAAGTGGTCGCCGAGTGATCGCCGACTACATATCGGCAATGACTGACGGCTATGCACAGCGATTGCATGCCACTATGTTCACCGCTGATAGCCAAGGGCCGATGTATCAAATCAGGTAAGTGATAGCATCAAATGCGAAGAGGGAGAGCAACTTAAGGCTGCTTTCTCTCATTCGTTTTCATTATCGTTTTTACATCCATAATGGCGCTCATAGACCCCTGGCGGCATTTGACTGATTTGAAACTCAATCATGTTGTCAAAGGCAGCCATCAAAGGGTGAAAGCGTGCTTGCTCACCCGTCATGGCGG
>JBELME010000116.1:0-11843 GCA_042096095.1 Enterovibrio sp. | reverse complement strand
CTTTTTATCTTGTGTCACGCGTGGAATAAGAATGCATCGCGCGTCATTCAATACAAATGGCTAACGCTTTCGTCGAAAGCAGCAACTAGTGAGGTTGCGACGTTAGAATACGAAGCGCTTCTTTTGCATGCTCTACTGCATCACGGCCAATAGATGTGAGATAACCACCATCAACCTCTGTGACCAGTTTTTTCTCGTATAAACGCTCAGATGCCGCAATCACAAGTGGATCCGCATCGCTGTGAACTTTAATTCCCGCCATATCCGAAGACAGTGTAAATTTTACCAACAAATTCATTTCGTCAATCAGGTCTGAAGTAAATGGCATAAGCCCTCCGTTATCTTCTTTATCACGTGCTTTTCCAGACTATAGTCCGTGCTTCAAACTGTAAACTGTGCCGAGATCAAGAACTGATCGATCAATCCCTCACTTTTCCCCTAAATATCGATAACTGAGAATCACCCCACATCCTAGGCTTTTTTCTCTCGCCAAACGGCAATTTCATTGCCAGCTTCAGGCTCAAGCGGGATCAATTGAGACAACACCAGCGAACTGACTGCTAACGCCGTACCCACCAAGAACACAGACGTTGGTGAATATAGCCAGACCAACCCAAGTGCTGCTGGAATAACAACCGCTGCAATATGGTTTATCGTAAAACTCACCCCCGCAGTTGAGGCAATATCTTCAGGATCGGCAATTTTCTGGAAGTACGTTTTGATCGCTATCGCCATCGCAAAGAAAAGATGGTCAACCACGTACAGCACACCAGCAAGCGTGCTGTTTTCGACAAAGGCGTAACCGGTAAACACGCACGCCAAGCCAATGTATTCAACCGTCAGTGCTCGGCGCTCACCCACTTTGCCAATCCAAGCGCCGATTTTGGCCGCGAACAAAATATTAAAGGCATAATTGATGATAAAGAGAAGGCTGACATCTCCGACTGAATAGCCAAATTTCTCCACCATCATAAAACCCGCAAACACGATAAAAATCTGACGCCTTGCACCACTTAAAAACGTCAAGCTGTAGTAAAGCCAATAGCGGCGGCGCAGGATCAATTTTTTGGTTTGGGTATGAGGGGATTCAAAAGAAGAAAAACTCAGCCACAGAAAGACAACCCCAAACAGGCCGAAGAAACCAAAGACCATATAAACAGTGTTATACGACACCGCGAGCCATTCCATGAGCAACCAAACGGTGCCATACGCAATTAAGCTGGCAGCCCCTTTCCAAGCGAGCACTCGCCCCATGAAATGCGCACTTTTGTCTTTATCAACCCATTGCAAGGTCAATGACTGATTCACAGTTTCAAAGTAATGGAAGCCAATGGACATCACTATCGTGGTGAGATACAAGCCCCACTCACTTGGGAACCACCCTGTTACCGCGACCCCAATACACATTACGGCGAGGAAAATAAGGGCAAACGATTGTTCTTTAAACCACAGAAGAAGGTAAATCGCGGTAAACGCAAGAAAACCAGGCACTTCACGCAGACTTTGTAAAATCCCAATTTCTTTCCCCGTAAACGCCGCTCTTTCTACAACAAAGTTGTTGAGGAGCACATTCCAAACGGAAAAGGTCATGGCCATGATAAACGCCATACCGATGAGAAGATTTGTGGGGGTTCTTAATGCATTCACTTGCACTTACCTTGCATTCAATGGGAAAGACAACAAGGTGTCACTCTAACCAGCTTTTCATCGATAAGCTATTTAGAAACGTTGAACAATGGCGCCAGAAATATTGAACAAAAAAAAGCAGCCCCCGAAGTGACTGCTTTCTGTTATCTGGTTTGGGTAATTACGCCTGAATACCCACAATCAACCATGGCGCGTTAGGTTGCGTCATGTCGCGCTCTAAGTGCCAAATGTCAGTGATGTCTTCTTCGATGCCTTCTTGGCGGTCGCAGTAGCGGCCGCTAAATTGAAGGCTAAGCTGTGCACGTTTGCTGTCATGATCTGCGCGTACAATTTCCGCATCCACATACATCACTTCAGTGTGCTGTTCACCTTCCAACTTACGGCGCTCTTCTGTCAGATCGTTGTAAAGCTCAGGCGTCACATACTCTTGAATAGTTTCAAGTTGGTTGTGATTCCATGCACCTTGAAGGATACGGTAATGCTCACGCGCACCGTTCACGAACGACGCCATGTCAAAGTTAGGCGGGAAGTTAAAAGGGACATCATTGTTTACCGCACCGAAGCCACCCGTTTGTGACGTTGCCGCCGACTCGCGAAAAGCAGGTTGCTGCTGTTCGTGGTAGTAGCCTTTTTGCTGTTGAGGCTCACGACCACCTGCGTAGGCTTGTTGATTCGGTCGATTGATGGAGCCATTCTTGGCCGCCATCATGCTCTTGAAGATTTTAAACAACACGAATGCGATCACGGCAATGATAAGGAAATCCATCATCTGGAAACCTTCGAATGCGCCGCCCATCATGGCCGCGAACAAACCACCTGCCAATAGACCACCAAGCAAACCGCCCATCAAACCTTTCTTCATGCCTGATTTAGCTGCAGCGCCATCGTTTTGTTTGTTAATTGAATTTGTATTTGTTGGCTGAGATTTTGGTGCAGGTGCGGTCTTAAAGCTTTTGCCGAAAGACTTACCACCACCGAATTTCTTTGCTTCAGCATGCGGGGCAGAAACCACCACGACAAACATCAGCGCAAATAAAGCAAAAAAGCGTTTCATCGCGAACCTTACTTAATCAACTCGTTACAGTACTTGAATTACGAGGGTATACCCGTGTGTTTGAAAGTCAAACGTTCAAGGCGTAGAAAGTGTTACTAATCGTTTAGTTCCAATACGCCCTATCGTTTGAAATAGTCCAAATTTTTACAGCGCTTGGCAACAATAAGACAAAATACAGGTCTAAATGCCGTTAACGTCATCCACATCACGCGTGAGTTATTTTACACTCACGCAGATCTCACTGGTTCAGGACATTTACATGAACGACACTCACAGCAAAGTTATCGGTTACATACTTTGGATTTTTGGTTTTCTTGGCGCGCACCGTTTTTACTATGGAAAACCGGTGACCGGCACCATTTGGCTATTTACGCTGGGCCTTTGCGGTATCGGTTGGCTGATTGACCTTTTTCTGATCCCTTCGATGGATCGAGAGGCCGATTTACGTTTTAACAGCGGGCAGACCGATTACTCAGTGGCTTGGATACTGCTTACTTTCCTCGGTGTGTTTGGCATTCATCGCATGTACATGGGTAAATGGCTGACGGGTATTCTTTACCTTTGCACCTTGGGCTTATTTGGTCTGGGTATCATTTACGACTTTTGGACACTAAACGACCAAGTCTCCATCAAAAACAGCAACAAATTCTCTCACTAAGCACGATTCTATAGGCAAGTTATGCAAACTGAGAGGCGCATAGCTTGCCCTTTAGAGGGTTGGCTCCTAGAATATCGAACATTGTTCACTATTCGCAGCATGAAGTAATGGCACGCAGGAACGACCACAGTAGAGAAGAGCTTATAGAGATGACGCTGAATTGCGTCGAAGCCTATCTGAAAGACAATCCCTACCATTCACTCAGCCTGCGAAAAGTCGCTGCGATGATTGGCTACGTGCCAAGCACTCTGGTTAATGTGTTCGGCAGTTACAACATTCTCCTTTTGCATGTTGTTGCCCGCACCTTGGATGACCTTCGTCGCCAAGCACAGGAAAAGCTGCAATCATCCACCGATCCAAAAACCTCTCTCTTTCTTCTGGCACAAGTCTATTTGGATTTTGCGAAGGCAAACTCTTACCGCTGGCAATTGGTGTTTGAACACAGCATGAAAGGCAACGACATGCCTGAGTGGCACAGCGACCGCATTCAAAACATGACAGGCATCCTTGAAGCGCTTTTGCACCAACTCTCTCCGTCCAGAAGTGACGAGTCGGTGGTGGAAGCAAGTCGTGTCCTTTGGGCTGGTGTTCATGGCATTACATTGCTGAGCGTCGACGACAAATTTTTTACGGACGTACCGGTTAACGGCCAAGAGTTGATCAACAACCTGCTCACTGGGTATTTATCAAGCTGGGTAGACGCACAATAATACTGTCCGCACCACTAGGAAGAGACGATGAGCACGCAATCAACACTGCTAAAGCAACGGCGTTTTCTTCCTTATTTCGTTACCCAAGCGCTCGGGGCGTTTAACGATAACGTTTATAAAAACGTGCTCCTTATTTTGGTGGCATTTGCAGCACCAGGTGCGATTGGGGTTAGCACCGACCTTTTTATCAATCTTGCTGCTGGTCTCTTCATTCTTCCCTTTTTCCTTTTCTCTGCGTTTGCAGGGAAGCTCGCTGACAAATACGAAAAATCCCGTTTCATCCGCGCTGTTAAACTCGTCGAAATCGGTATCATGAGCCTTGCTGCTCTAGCGTTTTTGTTCGAAAGCTATCTTGTTCTTCTGTTCTTACTCTTCTTGATGGGAACCCAATCCGCTTTTTTTGGCCCCGTAAAATACGCCCTCTTACCTCAGACGCTAAAACCAGAAGAGTTAGTTCCTGGCAATGCGCTGGTCGAGACAGGAACATTCCTCGCCATCTTGCTCGGCACCATCGTCGCGGGGATGATCGCAAACCTCCCCAATGCCCAACTTATCGCTGCAATCGCTATCGTGACTTTTGCTGTCATGGGATACCTCAGTGCACGTGCTATACCACCAGCCGACGCGGGTAATCCTGATCTTCGCATTCGTTTTTCATTGCGCCAACAAATGAAAACAACATTAGGAATCGCAAAGCGCGACAAAGTCGTTCTCCAATCCATCATGGGGATCAGTTGGTTTTGGTTTCTTGGCGCAAGCTACCTTACCCAATTTCCCAATTACGCCAAGATCCATTTAGGTGGAAATGAAGCGTCCGTGTCGTTCTTGCTCACGCTATTTTCTGTGGGCATTGCCGTTGGATCGCTGCTCTGTGACAAGCTATCCGCGCACCGAATCGAACCCGGTATCGTGCCTATTGGCAGTCTTGGATTGACCGTGTTTGGTGCACACCTTCTCTTTTCCACACCGGATGTGCCGCCTCAAACTGACACCTTCTTCGCATTCATCTCTGAACCCTCACTGTGGTGGGTATTCGTTGACTTAGTTTTCATTGGCATTTTCGGCGGCATATTCATTGTGCCTTTGTATGCCTTGATGCAAAGCCGGTCAGAGGAAAGTGAACGCTCACAAGTCATTGCAGCAAATAACATTTACAACGCCCTATTCATGGTGAGTAGCGCTATTCTGGCCATCGTACTTCTTGGTGTTGTTGGGCTAAGTATTCCGGTCTTTTTCTGCATTCTTGCAGGTCTAAACCTCTTGGTTGCCCTGTATGCGGGGAAGCAGGTACCGCTGTTCGCGCTTCGCTTTGTTATCTGGTTTCTCAGCCACAGTTTTTACCGCGTGAAACACAAAAACCTCGATAATATCCCCTCAAAAGGCGGCGCCTTGTTAGTGTGTAATCACGTCAGCTATGTTGATGCCCTATTACTTGCAGGCGCGTGCCCAAGGCCGATTCGATTTGTGATGGACGAAGATTATTATCATTTACCTGTACTGAATTACTTCTTTCGCGCAGCCAAAGTGATCCCGATAAAGCTCACCAGCGGCTCTATTCGTTGTGCACTCAAAGAGATTAAAAAGCAGCTAAGCGATGGCGAGATTGTTTGTATTTTCCCAGAAGGACATTTAACACCCGATGGTGAAATGCAGCCCTTCAAGCGCGGAATTGGATTGATCTTAAAACAAACCCCTATGCCTGTCGTTCCAATGGCATTGCAAGGCTTGTGGGGAAGCTACTTCAGCCGGGAGGGCGGTCGGGCGTTGCTCAAGTTGCCATGCCGCTTTTGGTCGAAGGTCACCGTTTCTGCTGGGAACGCCGTGCCACCGGAAGAGGCAAGCTGTGCGACCTTGTTCGAGGAGGTGACACAACTTCGTGGAGATGTTCGCTAGTTTTTCAAACAGGCAGTGTTAATGGTTGCGATGCGAGCCATTGAGTCAGGGCTTTACGGGACAGCTTGATACCGGAGACACCCACGTTTTCAGGAAGTAAAACCATTGCTTGTGGACTCTGGTACGCAGGTACTTGCTGCTTTGCCCACGCGAGAAAAGCATCATGTTCAACCTTGCCTTCAACAACCGCCACGGGCACTTGCCCCCATAGCGCATGCTCTACGGGCAAGATGAAGAGTTGTTGAATACCGTCAAACTGGCCAAGCACTCGCTCAACGTCCTCAGGCTGCACATTCTCGCCACCGCAAACAAACATGTTATCCAATCGACCAAGAACCTGCAGCTCGTGACTTTCGCTGCACCATCGCGCTTTGTCTTTGGTCGCAAACCAGCGTTCAGCAAGCGGTAGCACCTGCCCTTTCACCATATACCCCGCCGCCAAGGTACGTCCTTTTACCAGTACTTCTCCAGCTTCCGATAGCTGCAGCTCTCTGTTAGGTAACACATTACCAACGGTCAATCGTCCATCGGCGCGTTTAGCGGAAATGGTTGATGCCATTTCTGTCATCCCATAGCCACACCAACATTGAATGCCCATGCGCTCTGCTTCATCCACCAGTGGTTGAGGTATGGCTGCGCCGCCAAGCAAAACGGAATGCAAAGACGCTGGCTTACCGAATGAAACAATGCGTTGAAGTTGGGTGGGCACCAGTGACGCGTGCGTCGCGCCATCGAGAGCAGGAATAAGGGTATCACCTTTGGTTTCCGCGATTTTTAAGACGGCACCGTTTAAAAGCCAACGCCAGGCAATCGCTAGGCCGGACACATGAAAAAGCGGCAATGAAAGCAACCAGCAGTCGGCGTCATTAAAGGGCATCAAAGAGAATAAGCCCGCTGCGCTCGATAGGTGATTATCCGCAGTATGGACCACAGCTTTTGGTAACCCCGTAGAACCGGAGGTTAGCGTTAACGTGAGGCATTCTTCTGGGATAAAAGACACAACAGGTGCCTGGTCATATTTTGTTAAATCGTACCTTTCAAAAGGCAAAGATGCATCGACGTTTGTGAAGACATCATCAAATGATAAACAGTGCGAAATGCCAATGTCTTCAAGCAAAGTGGCTTGAAACTCAGGTGAAAATGCAGGGTTTACCATGAGCGTTTGCCAGCCCGATTGCCAGGACGCCAACATGTTCACCAAATCACAATAGCGGTTGTCACCGACAATGGCGATACGCTCAATGCGGTGTTGAGCATCAGAATGCTGAAAGGGATGACGCTGAAGTGTATTTTGTGCGCGAGAGATGTCTCGGCAAAGCTGTTGCCAGCTCACCTCGACATCATTACACACAACGGCGGTTGCATCAGCGCGTTGTTCACACCAATACAACCACGGCCACGTTGGGAAGTTTATTGGCTGGATGCTTGCCATGCGATACTGCACTCTGACAACGGTGCCGTCGGTAATGCACAATGTGGCCAAGGCACTTCCAATTGCGTTTGGAAGAGATCAATCGTGTCCAACCCAGGAATTGTCGAAGGCGTTAACCAGTTAGCCACCCTCGCCAATTGGTTTAAACCAAAGCTGGATTCCAAACTGGAACTGATCACCACCTCCAGTCCCATGTCGTGCGCCTGAGCGACAAGGCTTTTTACTTTCGCCAGTCCGCCAATCAAGGTCGGTTTAATCACGATAGCTTTGAGGCCATCAACGGCTTCAAGCTCAAAGCCTTCGTCACGCAGGGTTTCATCCCACGCGACGGCAATGCCGGAATCTTTCGCAAAGGCGAGGCTTTCTTCAGGCGTTTGGCAAGGTTCTTCCAAGAAAGCAATGCGATCACGGAAAGCCGGATGCACATAGTTCGCAAACTGTGCGGCCTTCGTCGGTGTCCACTGACGGTTCGCATCAAGACGAAGCATCAGATCGGGGATCACTTCGAGGAACATGTTAGCGACCATGCCGTCGCGGATGGCTTCATACAAACCCACTTTGATCTTGGCGACTTTCTGCCCCGGCATATCTGCCAGTTTCTGCACTAAATCATCTGGGTCGCCGCTGCACAGCGGGGCAACGATGAAGTTACCTTCCGCAGGAAGTTCATCAGATAACTCGGCGATCGCCATGCTGATGCCAAAGGCTACTGAGGGGTATAAACCATCCCAGTCGATCGACTGACCTTCTAACCAGTGAGTCAGCACTGTTTGTGCTTGCTCGCCAGCTAGTTCCGCCGTTTCCTGACTGAACTCTGGCAGCGGTGCTATTTCACCTCGTCCGATCCGGTCGCCATCACGAAGCTCAACAATAAAGCCGACACGTTGTGCGAGACGGGTGTGGCGCAAGATCACGCCACTGTCCATAGGAAGGTCGTAGCGATAAAGCGTTGCGTGTTTCATCGCTTCTTCCATTAAGGGTTACGAGGGAATTTATCGAAATCAGGACGACGCTTTTCATTGAATGCGTTGCGACCTTCTTGGCCTTCTTCTGTCATGTAGAACAGCATGGTTGCGTTGCCAGCTAGCTCTTGAAGACCCGCTTGACCATCACAATCTGCATTCAATGCTGCTTTCAAGCAGCGCAGCGCCATTGGACTGTGTTGCAGCGTTTCGCGACACCAGCGCACGGTTTCACGCTCAAGCTCGGCATATGGAACAACATGGTTTACTAGCCCCAGGTCGAGTGCCTCTTGCGCATCATAGAAACGGCAAAGGAACCAAATCTCACGTGCTTTCTTCTGACCCACGATACGGGCCATGTACGACGCACCCCAACCGCCATCAAAAGAACCCACTTTAGGTCCTGTTTGACCAAACTGCGCGTTATCGGCAGCAATGGTCAAATCACACATCATGTGAAGAACATGGCCACCACCGACAGCATAACCCGCTACTGCGGCAATCACTGGCTTAGGACAAGTGCGGATTTGGCGTTGGAAATCCAACACGTTTAGGTGGTGCGTACCTTCGTTATCACGATAGCCGCCGTAGTCGCCACGAATTTTCTGGTCGCCACCTGAACAGAATGCGTGCTCGCCTTGGCCTGTTAGGACAATCACACCCACTTTTTCGTCATAGCGCGCATCAGAAAGTGCTTTGATCATTTCGTTGACCGTCTGAGGACGGAACGCATTACGCACTTCAGGGCGGTTAATGGTAATGCGTGCAATACCTTCCGCAGACTTGTGATAAAGAATGTCTTCATACCCTTCAGAGCATTCAGCCCACTCAACCGGTGCGTATAGTTCTTGTTCGGTCAAACCTGTTGTAATCGCCATAATGGCTCCATTGAATCGTCAAATTAAACGGTAGTGATCAGCTTTTTTATCAGCTGGCTAAACAGCCTAGGCTGCTCAGCATGAATATTGTGTCCCGCGTCTGGGACGACATTGAACCTAAACCCCGACTGCGCGGCAACGGCAGAAAACTTGGTGTCGTTTTGCCCACAGACATAGTGCAAAGGCAGTTCGCATTGCCGTAATGGCTCAGTCAGTTCAGGTTGCTTTGATAACGATGTAGCACGCAACATACTTGCCACTTTAACGCCGAGATTATCACTGCGAAGTGCGACAAAACTTTGTTTTTGCGCATGATTTAGTGAGGAAAAAACGGGTTGTTTATACCAATCTTGAAGCACGTCAACAATGGGCTCAGACGCGAAGCGGTGCGCCCATTGGCAATCATGGTGCCAGCGAGACTCACGTTCACCTTCAGGTAACCCGGTATGGCCGCTTTCAATCAACAAGCCTCTCAGTTGAGCCGCCTTTCCACGCTTTTCGTCCGTTTGATGATTCGCTGCAATCACCATGGCAAGCCTTGCACCCAAGGAATATCCCACAAGCCAATAGGCTTCTTGCACCTGCTGCTCTATGGTTTGCAAGATCAAGGAACGGGTGTGCTGAAAGCTAATAGGGGGAATGTGCTTACTTTCCCCGTGCCCCGGTAAATCAATGGCAAGGCAGAAGTAATCGGGTGACAACGTTTCAATCACCGCGTTCCAATCATCGGTACAGCCAAGCAAACCATGCAGAAATACCAGTGCGGGCTTTTCTCTGTTCCCTGTCGCTTTACACCCCAGAGTTTCAGGGATTGATGGCGTCTCTGTGCTACATGACGTCATTGGCATCTCGTTAGCACAGCGATGTTTTGACAACATCCGCGAACAAGGCTTTTAACTGCGCACCTGATTCACCCGCAGGGACGCGAAGTTCTATCAATGTGGTGCCTGCATGCGTTTGGCCTTCCAAGCACGCAGAACGTGCGGCTTCCAAAGAGACAGGAGACTGATAACGAAGCCCAAACATTGTCGCTGCATGAGAAAATTCAAAGCCATGTGGCATGCGATAGAAAGCATCTTTGCTTTCTTGTGGGACAGGCAACATATCAAAAATGCCGCCCCCATCGTTGTTCACCACGATCACCACTAAGGGATATGGGTTGTTTGCCAATAAAGCGAGACTGTTCAAGTCATACAGCGCAGAGGTATCTCCCAACAAACACACCATGGGTTTTTGTTGAGCCCGTTGAACGCCCGACGCCGTGGCAATAAGGCCATCAATGCCCGATGCGCCTCGGTTTGCGTAAACATGCCGTTCGGGAAGACGCGCACACATATCTAACAAGCGAATCGCTAGGCTATTACCAATAAACAGGTCGCTGTCTTCAAGCAGCCAATGCGGAAAATCGGCCGCCATCGCGAGCTCTGACAGTTGATCACCATTGATGGCATGCTTCTGCACACACGCCATGTAAGCCTGACTCGCAAAAGACAAGGGCGTAGCCCAGTTTGCGTGTCGAATGGCTGACGCCGTATCACAAAGTTGCGACGCTATAGATGCAGGTTTCCCGATGATGCGGGTCTGTTGACGATGGCGCGGATCTAATCGTCCCGGATGGTTGTCCACCAACCAGTACTCGCCATGAAATCCATCGAGAAATTGCCCTAACCGCTTCGAGACCAATCGCGCGCCAAATTGCAGCACGCACTCTGCTTGAGCAAGGAATTCTGTACAGGCAGGGTTTTGCATCCAACCATCAAACCCCGCGAAATCTGATCCCCTGCCCGCTTGCGGGTCGCACAATATCGGCCAAGCCAGTCTGTCGGCTAAGGTTTGAATGGCCGCTCTGTCTTCACGAGTTACACGGCCAACGATGATCACGCCTTTTTTCTGTTGCGCTGCATGCCATCTTTCATTGATGAAGGTGTCAGCCAAAACAAGTGCGTTGTCGTGTGCACTGACAAACGTCAAATACGGCGTTTGGCCATCAAGCCACGTCGAAACAGGAGAAAGATACTCACTGGCATCCTCAAGCTCGCCATACAAAGGCTCTGGATAAGGGCAGTTGATGTGCAGACTGCCACCAGTCAGCGATTGTTGATGCAAACTCTCGTCCAACGTCGACAATAGCCAAGCCGGTAAGGTTGTCTCCGATGGCGAAGGCAAATCACACACGGTTTCGGCATGGTCACCAAAAATGCCGCGCTGACTAATGGCTTGGTTTGCGCCGCATTGAATCAGCTCTGTCGGGCGGTCAGCCGTAAGCAGAATTAGCTTTTCACGTGTCAGGCGACTTTCAGCCACAGCAGGCAGTAAGTTGGCAACGGCGGTGCCAGACGTCACGATCACCGCCACTGGCTTTTCGGAGGCTTTGGCTAAACCCAGTGCAAGAAAACCCAGCCCTCGCTCATCAAAATGCGTGTGAAGTTGTAAGGAAAACGTGCCTTCTTCGCGAAGCGCTTCTGCTTCCAGCGTCAGCGGGGTTGAGCGTGAACCCGGCGCTATGCAAACGTCAGTCACACCCGCTCGTTGCAAAGACATCAACACAAGCTTTGCCCAGACACGGTTTATGGTTGATTGCTTCATCCCGCTTTTTTCTCCATGTCGAT
>JBELME010000115.1:0-11898 GCA_042096095.1 Enterovibrio sp. | reverse complement strand
TGGCAAGAATCTGGTGTTGAAGGCGCAAACCGCTTCCTGAAGCGTGTTTGGAAACTGGTCTTTGAACACACAGCAAAAGGTGCAGTAGCCGCACTGGATGCATCTTCACTGAACGCAGATCAGAAAACGCTACGTCGTGAAGTCCACAAGACCATTGCGAAAGTGAGCGATGACATTGGCCGCCGTCAAACCTTCAACACAGCAATTGCCGCCGTGATGGAGCTGATGAACCGTCTAACCAAAGCGCCACAAGAGACCGACACTGACCGCGCTATTCTTGATGAAGCATTGAAAGCAATTGTTTTGATGCTTTACCCAATCACGCCGCACATCAGCAACGAGTTGTGGGAAGCACTGGGCGAAACCGACGTAGACAGTGCGGTATGGCCAACGGCTGACCAAAACGCAATGGTTGAAGATGAAAAACTGATCATTGTTCAAGTTAACGGCAAGCTTCGTGCGAAAATCACTGTTGCAGCAGATGCGGCAAAAGATGACGTTGAAGCCATGGCGCAAAACGACGAGCACGTTGTTAAGTTCACCGAAGGGAAAACCATTCGTAAGGTGATCTACGTGCCGGGCAAACTGGTTAATATCGTTGCAAGCTAATTGCTTTGCCAACGCCCTTGACCGAAAAAAGGGAGTAATTCGGTGACCTCGATCTTTCGTTCTCTCCGAACCCTGCTCGTTGTGGTGGCCGCTTTGGCCACCGCATCTTGCGGATTCCATCTCCGTGGCAGCTACAACCTGCCTGACGAGATCCAGAAGCTTTCAATCACGAGCTTCGATAAATACGGGGCGCTCACCCGTGAAATGAAAACCCAACTTCGCTTGCACGACATTGACATTATCGCGCCTGCAGAAGGCATTTCTAATCTTCGCCTAAATGGTGAGTCCTACGGTGAAAGCACCTTGTCGCTGTACCAAAACAGCCGTGTGGCAGAAAAGCAATTTGCTTACTCTGTCAGCTATACAGTGACGGTGCCAGACAAGGGCAATTACAATTTCTCGACATCCCTAAGTCGCACCTACCTTGATAACCCGTTGACCGCACTTGCGAAATCCGTGGAAGAAGAGATGCTTGCGCAAGAGATGCGTGTAGAAGCGACAAAGCAGATCATGCGACAGCTTGCTCGTCTGAATGCACATATCGAAGAATTTGAACGCAAAGAAGCGGAAGAGAAAGCACTGCGCGAACTCTATCAGGGCTTCAGCGAAGAAAAACCCTCCGTCTCTATCGAAACGCGTTTCGATGGTAAAGAGGCCCCTCAAGGTAAGCCGTTATCGAGCTATTCAACAACGCAATCAGACGACACAACCGAAGATAGCGTTGAGGGTGACACCACCCCATGAGGATCTACCCAGAACAACTGACACAACGCCTCTCACAAGGCTTGTGTCAGACTTACTTGCTGTTCGGCAATGAACCCCTGCTCAAGCAAGAGTCTATTCAATCCATACTCAACACCTCGCTTCAGCAAGGTTTCGAAGAGAAACACCGTTTTTCTGTCGATAACCAACTGAATTGGCAAGAGGTCTACGACGTTTGCCAGGCGTTAAGCTTGTTTGCCAGCCGTCAGGTTTTGATGCTCACCTTGCCAGACTCTGCGCTGACGGCCGCCCAAGCTAATGCCCTCAAAGCACTTGAGCCCTTCTTGCATCAAGACATTTTGCTCATCTTAGACGGCCCAAGGCTGAACAAGAAGCAAGAGTCCGCGCAGTGGTTCACGCTGTTCCAAAAAAACGGCTTATATATTCCGTGTAATACGCCAGATGCAAGGCAGCTTCCACGTTTTATTGAGGCGCGTTGTCGTGAGCTTGGTTTAAAGCCAGACCACGAATCCGTGATGCTGCTTGCTCAGTGGCACGAAGGTAACTTATTGGCGTTATCGCAAAGCCTTATGAAGCTTCAACTGCTTTATCCTGACGGAGAGCTCACGCTTATTCGTCTTCAAGAGGCTTTGTCACGACACAACCATTACACCCCTTTTCAACTGACTGACGCCCTCATTGAAGGCAAAGCAAAACGCGCCGTGCGCATTGTGCGTCAGCTTCAAGCTGAAGGCGTGGAGATAACCTTGCTGTTGCGTGTCATACAAAAGGAGCTGGTTCAGCTTTGTAAGATGCAAGAATACGGCGCATCAGGCATGAGCCTTAATAACCTCTTTGACCATTTCAGAGTGTGGCAAAACAGACGCCCAATACTGACTGCCGCTTTGCACCGTCTGCCGCAGCCTCAGTTAATGCTGTTGCTTCATCGGCTCGCAGAGATTGAGGTAATGGTGAAAACGGACTTTGACAGCCAGCCTTGGCCAGCACTTTCCGCGTTCGCGATTGAGATGTGTGGTCATCCTGTGATGCGTGAACCTGTCAACTAAACGTCAAATCCCAACACGCTGTATTTTATTCCAATTCGCTAGTGTTATAATTTTTCGATCCACAGCCCTAGATTTGGGTGAATCACGAAAACGCCACACTGGCGATCCGCGACAAGATTAAGGGGAAAGCATTGCTTCCGGAACAACTTCAACACTTTGTTGTCGATAAAGCAGATGACATGAAAGCCGTCGACATCGTTACGCTTGATGTTCGTGAAAAAAGTAGCATCACTGATTTTATGGTGTTGTGCACGGGCAACTCAAAACGCCATGTTGCCTCTATCGCTGAACACGTGGCAGATGAAGCCCATGTTGCGAACATCAATACCTTGGGGATGGAAGGCCAGAACGAAGGTGAATGGGTTGTCTTAGACCTCGGTGATGTGATGCTTCACATCATGCAAGATGAGCAACGCCAAACCTATGAGCTAGAAAAACTGTGGAACTGATTCGATGAAACTGCAATTGATCGCAGTAGGCACCAAGATGCCGAAATGGATCGAAGAAGGCTATAAAGAATATAGTCGTCGATTCCCAAAAGACATGCCGCTTGAGCTGATCGAAATCACCGCAGGTAAACGCGGAAAGAACGCAGACATCGCACGTATTCTTCAAAAAGAAGGAGAAGCGATGTTGGCCGCTGTGCCAAAAGGAAACCGCATTGTCACGCTAGACATTCCAGGGAAACGTTGGGACACCGAACAGTTGGCTGAGCAGCTTGAAAGCTGGAAGCTCGACGCGCGTGATGTATCTATCCTTATTGGTGGTCCAGAAGGTCTCGCACCAGCATGTAAAGCAGCGGCGGATCAAAGTTGGTCACTCTCTCCTTTGACGCTTCCTCACCCGCTGGTTAGGGTTGTAATGGCAGAAAGCTTATATCGCGCCTGGAGCATTACGGCGAACCACCCTTACCACCGAGAATAATTAATGAAGCACAAGCGTAGTCCAATACGCGATCATCAGGCCGAATCTTCTCTGTTTTTCCGCCGAGCCGTTGTGGCTTTCGGCGGCATCTTTGCGCTTGTCGGTATTTTGCTCTTCAACCTCTACAACATCCAAGTAGAGGACCATGATGATTACATTACCCGTTCAAATGATAACCGTATCAAGGTGGTGCCTGTCGCCCCTAACCGCGGTTTGATTTACGACCGAAAAGGCAAACTGCTTGCCGAAAACCGTCCTGTCTACGCGCTTGAAATCACCCCTGAGCAGGTCAAAGACATACCCGAAACCATTGCGCGCTTGCAAGAGTTCATGCCGATAAGTGAACGGGAAATTGCCTCATTCGAACGCGATAAAAAACGGACACGACGATTCAATGCCGTTGCGCTAAAAAACCAACTCACAGAAGAAGAAGTGGCGGTATTTTCTGCCAACCAACACAAATTCCCTGGCGTTGAAATCAAAGGCTACCTGAAGCGTTATTACCCGTATGGCGACGCCCTCACCCATGTCATGGGTTATGTGGCGAAAATCAACGACAAAGACATCGCACGCCTAGAGCGCGAAGAACGCATCAATAACTACAAAGCGACACGCGACATCGGCAAGCTGGGTATCGAACGCTTTTATGAGAGTGAACTGCACGGCACGGCGGGCTACCAAGAGGTAGAGGTAAATAGCCGTGGCCGCGTGATCCGCACCCTAAAATATGTGCCACCAGAGCCAGGTAAAGATCTGGTGCTGAATCTCGATATCGATTTGCAGCTCTACATTCGTGGCATTTTGGGTGAACGACGCGGCGCAGTGGTGGTCCTCGATCCGAAAGATTCTGCTGTACTGGCGATGGTATCGACCCCAAGTTATGACCCGAACTTGTTTGTTCATGGTATTTCGGGTCCCGACTACCGCGCTTTGCTGAACGACAAAAACCGTCCTTTGGTTAACCGTGCAACGCTGGGGATTTACCCGCCCGCCTCCACCGTCAAACCTTTCATTGCTGTCGCGGCACTGGAAGAAAAAGTGGTCACCACAAACACCACACGAAACGACCCTGGCTACTGGCGACTGCCTAACTCCAAAACCCGTCCATTCCGTGATTGGCTGGCGTGGGGGCATGGCCGTGTCAACCTTAAGCAGTCCATAGAAGAGTCCGTGGATACCTTCTTCTATCAAATCGCCTATGACATGGGGATCGATCGCATCTCGAGCTGGATGAGCCGCTTTGGTTTCGGTGATTACACGGGGATCGATATTCACGAAGAAAGCAAAGCAAACATGCCAACCCGTGAATGGAAAATGGCGCGCTACCGCAAGCCTTGGTATCAAGGGGACACCATCCCTGTCGGTATCGGTCAGGGCTATTGGACGGCGACCCCAATGCAAATCGCAAAAGCCACCACGGTGTTGGTGAATAAGGGCAAAGTGAATCCACCGCACCTTCTTATGCGAACCATCAGTGAAGGTGTGCAGGAGCAAGCGACATTCTCCCCTTACCCGCCGATTGAAAACGTCAAAGACAAATATTGGACTACCGCCCTTGAGGGCATGAAGTTGGTCAACCATGGAAAAAAAGGCACCGCGCGTCGCGCATTTACAAATATGCCTTACGTCACAGGTGGCAAATCGGGCACAGCACAAGTCTTTGGTTTGGGTGAAGATGAAGAATACAACGCCGATGAATTGGCGGAACACCTTCGAGATCATGCACTTTACACGGGTTTTGCACCGTTCGAAGACCCTGTCGCGGTCGTGTCCATGGTGCTTGAAAATGCCGGTGGTGGTTCAAGCCAAGGTGGCCCAATCGCACGACGCATCTTTGACCATCTCTTGCTCGAAAAAGACAACGAGGAGAAAACCCAGTGAGCCTTTTAGCCTCATCAGGACAGAAAAAGACGATCCTTGATCGTCTTCATCTCGATGCCCCTTTGTTATTGGGTATTCTGGCACTGATGGGCTTTGGCTTGATTGTGATGTGGAGTGCAAGCGGACAAAACGTTGCCATGATGGAGCGGCAAGTTTTTCGTATGTTCCTCTCTCTGGGCGTGATGTTTGTTCTCGCGCAAGTGTCTCCTCGGCACTATGAATTTTGGGCGCCCTATTTGTACATTACGGGCATTATTATGCTCTTTGCGGTGCTGTTTTTTGGTGAAACGGCCAAAGGCGCACAGCGCTGGTTGAACCTCGGCGTCATTACCTTTCAGCCCTCAGAGCTCATCAAACTCGCCGTGCCACTCATGGTGGCTCGGTTTATTGGTAAAGAACCCCTGCCGCCGCGATTTAGGAACATTGCAATAGGTTTGGTGCTGGTCTTTGTACCGACGATTCTGATCGCCAAACAACCAGATTTGGGCACGTCGATTCTTATCGCTGCATCGGGCATTTTTGTGCTGTTTTTATCCGGCATTAGCTGGCGAATCATTTTTGCTGCAGGCGCCTTGGTGGCAGCCTTCATTCCTGTATTGTGGTTCTTCTTAATGCGCGAATACCAACGCACACGCGTTCGCACCTTGTTTGACCCAGAATCCGATCCGCTTGGCGCTGGCTATCACATCATCCAATCCAAGATTGCCATTGGTTCAGGAGGTGTCAGCGGCAAAGGCTGGTTGCTCGGCACCCAATCTCAACTGGAATTCTTACCAGAACGCCACACAGACTTCATCTTCGCCGTGATTGCCGAAGAGTGGGGCCTGATTGGTGTTGCCTGCTTACTGGCACTGTATCTGTTCATCATTGGCCGCGGTTTAATGCTTGCTAGCCGCGCGCAAACAGCGTTTGGCCGCATGATGGCAGGCAGCATCGTGCTCAGTTTCTTTGTCTATGTCTTTGTGAACATTGGCATGGTAAGCGGGATCTTACCCGTTGTTGGCGTTCCATTGCCCCTTGTGAGTTACGGGGGCACGTCAATGGTGACGCTAATGGCAGGCTTCGGCATTCTCATGTCGATCCATACACATAGAAAAATGCTTTCTAAGGCTCTGTAATGAAAAAATACCTAGTTATCACCGCGATTTTGCTTTCAGGCTGTGCGTCGGAAGATGGGCGATACAGCCTATCCGATGACCAAGCGCCCAAAACCGCACCAACGCTGGCACATATCGAAGATGCACAGCCTCGTTACGAGCCCTATAGCCGCGCAGGAAACAGCAACTACTCTGTTCTCGGTAAAGATTATGAGGTGCTTAAAGCGCCTGAAGCATTCTCTGAAACCGGTATAGCATCATGGTACGGCGAGAAGTTTCACGGCCACAAAACATCGAACGGCGAAATATATGACATGTACTCCATGTCCGCTGCGCATAAAACATTGCCGATCCCAAGTTACGTCGAGGTTGAAAACACCAGCAATGGTAAAAAAGCCATTGTCCGCGTGAACGACCGTGGCCCTTTCCATGAAGGTCGCGTGATTGATCTAAGCTATGCGGCTGCATCAAAATTAGACGTACTAAAAACAGGAACCGCACCTGTAAAAGTGACCTTACTCAAAGTTGACAAACCTACTGACGATACAGAGTGGCAAGGTGCACGATTAAACCGTTACTTTGTACAACTGGTGGCGATTTCTGACCAAGTAAAGGCCACGAAAGCGGCAGAAACATTTTCAAAGCAATTTGATTTGCCGACCGACATTCGCCAATCAGGAAACGTGTACCGCGTTCGTTTAGGTCCATTTTACGACTACGACAAAACACAGAATGCCGCCATGAAAGCGCGCGAGCAGCAAATAAATGAAGCATTTATCGTTGCAGAGCCGATTGCAGGTGAACTGTCGCAAAAATAGAATGTCACTAATTAGTAAGTTGTTGTAACCCTGTCTGACACTTAATCAGCCGATCTGATATAGTGTTGCCAGTTTTGACTAGAGAAATACCAAGTAAGTACCTAAAACTATGAATAAATCATCCTCTTTGTTGCGCTCTTTAGTCTTATCGACTGCCGTTTTAGCATCCGCATCAGCGGTGGCTGCGCCTTCCGTTGTCCCTGATGCCCCGCAGATTGCTGCGAAAGGCTATGTATTGATGGACTACAACTCGGGCAAAGTGCTGGCCGAGAATAACGCTTACGAGCGCTTGAACCCTGCAAGCTTGACCAAGATGATGACCAGCTATGTCATCGGCCAAGAAGTAGAGCGTGGCAACATCAGCCTCGAAGACGAAGTTGTTATCAGTAAAAATGCATGGGCGAAAAACTTCCCAGGCAGTTCAAAAATGTTTATCGAAGTGGGCACAACCGTTTCTGTTGCCGACTTGAACCGCGGCATCATTATCCAATCGGGTAACGATGCGTGTGTCGCGATGGCTGAACACGTTGCGGGCTCTGAAGATTCATTTGTTGACCTGATGAATGGTTGGGCGAAAACACTGGGCATGAAAGATACCCACTACGCCAACTCACACGGTCTTGACCATGATGATCTTTACTCAACGCCTTATGACCTTGCGCTGCTAGGCCAAGCGTTGATTCGTGATGTGCCTGATGAATACCGCATCTACGAAGAGAAATCGTTCACCTACAACGGCATCACCCAATACAACCGTAACGGTTTACTTTGGGACAAGAGCATGAACGTTGATGGCATCAAAACCGGCCATACCGACAAAGCGGGCTACAACCTTGTCAGCTCTGCAACCGAAGGCAAAATGCGCCTTATCGCGGTTGTGATGGGCACCAACAGTGCAAACGCGCGTAAAGCTGAAAGTAAAAAACTGCTTAACTACGGTTTCCGCTTCTTCGAAACTGTTGCGCCGCACAAAGCGAACGAAACATTCGTGACTGAAAAAGTCTGGATGGGTGACACAGACCAAGTCGCACTGGGTGTATCTGAAGACACTTACGTCACACTGCCACGCGGTAAAGCACGTGACCTAGAAGCAAGCTTTGTTCTAGAGAAAACACTTGAAGCACCTATCGTCAAAGGCGACGTTGTGGGTAAGCTTTACTACCAAGTTGATGGCGAAGACATCGCAGAATACCCACTGGTTGCGTTGAACGACGTACAAGAAGGTGGTTTGTTTAGCCGCTTGATGGACTACATCATCATGTTCTTCAAGAGCTTGTTCTAAGCGTATTCAGCAAGAACCCTAGCAATTTCAAAAGGCAGCCAATGGCTGCCTTTTTATTTTGATTCTTCGCCCCCATATAAAAAGAAATCACGGGGTTTTACATCATCTTGTTTTCTGTTAACAGGACGATTACTATGCTCCCCAATTCACAAATCGTGATCATAAGCACAAAAGATAGACGCCCTGAGTGAGCATTTGGCGTCAAGCCTGGAGTAAATAATGCAAGAGCAACCAAAACTAAAAGACCTGCTGGAGTTCCCATGTAAATTCACTTACAAAGTGATGGGCTACGCCAAACCAGAACTGACAGATCTGGTTTTGGAAGTTATCCAGCGTCACGCACCGGGTGACTACACCCCGAGCGTAAAACCAAGCGGCAAAGGCACATACAACGCGGTATCTGTCTCTATTACTGCCACTTCTATCGAACAAGTTGAAACGCTGTATAAAGAACTGGGTGACATTGACATTGTACGCATGGTTCTCTAACCAGCTGTTACCATTCTGAAATACCCTTACTGACGTCGGCTGTTAATTCAGCCGCCGCTCATTATAATGCTGAAAGAAGGCTGAGAGATTTAGCCGATCTCAGATCCAGTCCACATCTTTACCAATTCAACGCAAAGCAGGTGCCAATTTGCAGCAGAACCGTCTTATCATCAGACAACTTGGGTTGCAGCCATACGAACCTATCTTGCAGGCTATGCATACGTTCACTGACGAACGCGACAGTGATACATGCGATGAAATTTGGTTGGTAGAGCATGAGCCTGTGTTTACACAAGGCCAAGCGGGCAAAGCAGAACATTTATTGGCAACGGGTGACATTCCCGTTGTGCAAAGTGATCGTGGTGGACAAGTAACGTACCATGGTCCCGGTCAGCAAGTGGCATACATACTGCTCGACCTAAAACGAAACAAAATGGGCGTGCGCGAGCTGGTGACGCATATCGAAAACATCGTTATCGATACACTGGCTCACTTTGACATTGAATCAACCGCACGTCCTGATGCACCAGGCGTCTATGTGAAAGACACGAAAATATGCTCACTGGGTCTTCGTATCCGTCGAGGATGTTCTTTCCATGGCCTCGCGCTCAATGTGAATATGGATCTTACCCCGTTCTTGCGTATCAACCCATGTGGCTACGCAGGTATGGCGATGACGCAAACTGTCGATCTTGGTGGTCCAGCCTCTTTGGCTGAGTTAAACCCAGTGTTAGTAGATAAACTGACTTCGCACCTCGGTTACGATCAGGTCGAGTCCCTAACAGAAAGCAATCAATTATGAGCAAACCGATCCAGATGGAACGTGGCGTGAAATACCGCGATGCAGACAAAATGGCGCTCATCCCGGTCAAGAACATGCCGACCGAGCAAAAAGAGATGCTGCGCAAGCCCGAGTGGATGAAGATAAAACTTCCTTCTGACAGCAAACGTATTCAAGACATTAAGTCTGCATTGCGTAAAAACAATCTGCATTCTGTCTGCGAAGAAGCGTCTTGCCCAAACTTGGCAGAGTGTTTTAACCACGGCACCGCGACATTCATGATTCTGGGTGCGATTTGTACCCGTCGTTGCCCGTTCTGCGATGTGGCACATGGCCGTCCAAACGCCGCAGATGAAAATGAGCCAGCGAAACTGGCGAAAACCATCAGCGACATGAAGCTGAAGTACGTGGTGGTGACCTCTGTTGACCGTGACGATCTGCGTGACGGTGGTGCAAAACACTTTGCTGACTGTACCCGCGAAATTCGTGCCCTGAACCCAGAAATCCGTATCGAAACCTTGGTGCCTGATTTCCGTGGACGTATGGACACAGCGTTGGAATTGCTGAAAGACAATCCGCCAGACGTGTTCAACCACAACTTGGAAACCGCCCCTCGCCTTTACCGTAAAGCGCGCCCAGGTGCGAACTACAAGTGGTCGCTTGAACTATTGAAAAAGTTTGGTGAAATGCACCCGAACGTGCCAACCAAATCTGGCGTCATGATGGGTTTGGGTGAAACCAAAGAAGAAATCGTCCAAGTCCTGAAAGATTTACGCGAGCACGGCGTGACCATGTTGACCTTGGGCCAATACCTAGCGCCAAGCCGTCACCACTTGCCGGTTGAGCGCTACGTGCCACCTGAAGAGTTTGACGAGCTGCGTGACATCGCGCTAGAACTGGGCTTCACACACGCTGCGTGTGGTCCGTTCGTGCGTTCTTCTTACCATGCTGACCTGCAAGCGCAGGGCGTGGAAATTAAGTAAGAACTAACCGAATCTAAATACAAAAACGCCGAGCATTGCTCGGCGTTTTTGTTTGTGGTTGTTGAAGCCTTTGCCTTTGGGGAATAGGTAAAACAAGGTAGACAACTTTGTTGTTCACGAGCACTGGCTACTGGTACAGCCAAAAGAATGCTACTACCTATTGACCGGAGCAGGGCTAAAATGTGTTAGGTGCTCATCGCCACTTGCGTGCGAAGTTGCTTTTCACCACTCTACCGATATAGCTATTCAAGCCTTGACCAGACATTGCTAACTGCTTCATTGTCTCTACATGCGGAACACCGCTGCTAGCATTTGTGTATAGATAGTGGGCTCCGTCGTTAAACCTAACTGTTAATGAATCAGCAGCCAGTTCAAAAGAATGAACATTAGAATTGCCACCGCGATTTGAGTATCTTTGCATTTAGTGTCACCACTCAGTAGCCCACTGTACGAATACACACTTTTGGAAGTTGTAAAAGTTGTTTAGTATTCGCCAAGATCAGTGGGTAGTTGTCTAAAATTGGGATTGCCGTCCCATCCAATTGATCCTTATAGGGCTTTGAAAGTTGCCGCTTTCAAAGCCTTTTTACGCTTTGTCCTTTGGCGGACAAGGATCGTTACCATGACTACTCGCCTTTCTTATTTGTCCATTTTTTCCATGGACTAACATTTCTCCTTTCTTATTAATGCTCACTTGACGAGCAATATTCTCCGCTTCAGCTTGTGTTTTTGTTACTCGGTGAGCTTTAGTAGCACCACCGCTCTTAACTGCCCATCCATCAGGGTGAGGAACTACATGTGTTGTTTTTCGTGTCATAAAGACTCCTAGTTCATTAAAAATTTGTCGAAGAAAACACTACATTTAGTGCTTTTTTGTTTTCGATATGGAATATATGGGGATAAAAAAACAATACTCAAGGTGTGGATATGGAAAAAATAAAGCATTTTCAATTGGTTGATACACATCTCAATAAAATGTAATTAATTGAAAGATGCATTTCATACGTAATTTGAGCATCTAATAATTTATTAGATGCCAAACTGGGACAATTAAAGAACCCACATTGAGGTTTCCTCTCTTATTCAGGACACCAGAATTCATCATAAAAAATTGTTTTTAATAAGATAAATGCAAAATTAAATCGCGAGCAAGAATATACAGCAAGCTCGGATATTTCCTCATATCTATCAAATTACATTGGAAAAGGGACATAAACGTGCCAAAACAATTTGCTCTGACACGATTAGGAGCACTTTCAAGTTAC
>JBELME010000114.1:0-11978 GCA_042096095.1 Enterovibrio sp. | reverse complement strand
GCGCTCAATCACACCCTTATTCGCCCTCGCATTCTTCGAAGTTAGGTGCTCTTGCCGCATCTGAATAATGGCTTCAACCTCTGAGCGCATGAAATATTCCTTGTTCTACGCGAAATAGATATCTCAACACAATGCGTTTTCGTCTCGTGTTTCGCTTTGATAGAATGCGATGGAATTAACAGTGAAAGCACATTGCTACACCATTGCAGATAAATGCCACTAATTGCATATATAAATCTCATTTTTGTCTATTTTTTTGACACTTTTTCTGATGACTTTGTTTTGTGGGTTTACCGTTGCTCATGCCCTTTATTTTACATCCCAGCCCAACATGTTAATAACATGCTGTATAAGTTCACTTAATTCCCCCTTAAAAACCAATAAATCCCCTTACCCATAAATCTCATATATGAGACGTAAATTTTATATTTGAGCCACTTGCGTCTTGTGCCTATTTTTTACCTTGTAACACTGTGCGCTTTTTGAGCACCAAGAAGACGGGAAGAAGGTGAAACTTTATGGATGATAAGCTTGACGTTACTCAGGTACAGGGTAAAGCTTTTGCGATATCGCCAGATGGCGGTGCGCGAGAGATTGTCGCTGGAGACCAAATTGGGCGAGGCGATTTATTAACCTCTCAACAAGGCAAAACCACATTCGTCGATACGGCTGACAGTTCAGTCGCCCTTAACGGCGAAGTGGTTTTCATCGATGAAAACGGTGAAGACAAAGAACTTCAACTCCCCGATGGTGTTGAAGATATCATCGACGCCATCGCCAATGGTGAAGACCCAACCAGCCAAGATGGAAGCGCTCCCGCAGCAGGTCAATCTGTTACCCAATCAACCTTTTTTGCAGGCCTTGGTAATGAAGATGACGATGCTGATGAAGAACAGGAATCCCTTCTCGAGTCTCTTTTCAACGACATCAACGATCTCAATCCCGATTTTAGTCTTTCTGCGAATCAATTCAATTCAATGGTGACTACCCGCTTTGATGCCTTCTCACCTTCTCGTCGCGCAGCAGTGAATAATGATGAACAGAATAACAACAATGCAGAACCCACCGTTGTTGAAGAAGAGCCCCTTTCTATCGCTGCGCTCAATCAAGCACCGACGGAAGATGACGCGCCTGTTCAAGACGCATTAGACCCCATTGAAACTGTGGATCCCGAGATTCCACAACAAGAAGCACCGCCTGCCTTCGATAACGTTATTCAAGGCACAGCCGGCGATGACGCAATGGACGGTACGCAACAAAGAGACAAAATCGTTGGCAGAAACGGGGAAGATACCCTCAAAGGTGATGGCGGTGACGACATTGTTCTCGGTGGCCGAGGTGATGACCGCCTATACGGGAATGCTGGCGAATCGGACAGCTCTCCTGATTCAGGCAACGTGGATGCAGACCCAATAGAACTCCAACACCAAACCAATAGCAGCTTGTTCACGCTTCAAGGTGATGGAGACGTGAGCATCTCTATTTCAGACGTAGAGAGCATTGCAGGATTTAGAAACAGCGTTGGCTATTACTTGCTTGATGGTGACGGTAATGTCACCGAAGCGCAGGTACTCATTACGAACGCGAAAACGGCGGACAACCTCGATATCAAGATCTCACCCTCTGGTGCAGAAACCCTCGGGTTTTTCTTGGTACCAAATGGGGGGAGCAATGGATTTGACGTTGGCGATGTCGAACTTGACTTAAGCCTCGCTCGCCCAACCGTCACTCAAAATGGTGCATCCCTTGATGTTTTTGTTTCTGATGATAACGCCAATGGTGACGGCGAAGACCATGAAAACTTTGATGGGACACGCTCTCGATGGGAAGACCTTTGGGATTTGGGAGATGCAAACTACAACGATGTCACGTTCGATCTCAATGTCACACAAAACCACGTCATTGACGACAGCAATAGTGACAATGACACCATCCGCGGCGGTCGTGGCGACGACGTCATCTTTGGCGACGACGGCGACAACGCAACACGCGGCGAAAGCACGCTGACAAACGGCGAGTTTGAAGCATGGGGCAATGACGCAGGCAATCGTTGGGGCCTCTTTCAAGACAACCAAGTCGAAGGCTGGAGCACACCCGACAACGTCCGCATGGAGTTCCAACAAGGTAGTTTCGGTGGCGGCCCACAAAACAGTACATCCAACACTGTCATGAAGTTGGATTCGACGGCGAATGCAACCGTACAGCAAACCGTTGATGTATCAGGTATTTCTGCAGATTCAACCTCCCCAATCTCTTTGAGCTTTGATTATGCGAACCGCTATCGCGGTAGCAACACAGAGACCAGTCAATTCTCGGTTGAAGTCGCAGATAACGAAGGCAACGTCCTTTATTCACAGTTCTTTGATAACACCCAATCGAATGAGAGCTTCCACTCTTTCGAGGCCTTGTTTGTTGTGCCTGAAGGCACAGAAAGCGTCACGGTCACGTTTAAAGGCGAAGGACAATCTGACAGCTACGGCGCATTGATTGACCAAGTGTCACTGGCTGAAGTTTACGAAACCGTGGAAATTGACGGTGTTGTTTACGAGTTCACTGGCCATGCAGACACCCTTTACGGCAACCAAGGTGATGACAAAATTTTTGGTGAATCCGGTGATGACCGCCTGTTCGGTGGCCGAGGCGCTGATGACCTCAACGGCGGTACGGGTGACGATATCCTGCATGGCGGTAAAGGCAACGACGAACTCCACGGCGGCGTCGGTGATGACGTTCTGAAAGGCGGACGCGGCGCAGATGAATTGCAAGGCGGACTCGGTGACGATGTGCTGCGCGGCAATCAAGGCAGCGACATGCTTTATGGCGCAGAAGGCGAAGACAACCTTCACGGTGGCCGAGGCGCAGACCGACTTTACGGTGGTGATGACAACGATGTTTTACATGGCGGCAAAGGCGATGATTATGTCAAAGGCGACAACGGCGATGACACACTCTTCGGCGGACGCGGCAATGATGAGCTTCGCGGCAGTGACGGCAATGACACCTTAAACGGTGGACGTGGCGCAGACCTACTTCGCGGTGAAGACGGCGACGATGTTCTCAATGGCGGGCTTGGTGCTGATGTGCTGCAAGGCGGCGATGACAACGACATCCTCCATGGCAATCAAGGCCAGGACACACTCTACGGCGGTTCAGGGGAAGATGACCTGAACGGCGGCATCAGCGCTGACCGTTTATTCGGTGGCGATGATAACGACGTCGTGAAAGGCGGAAAAGGCAATGATTACCTCAAAGGCGATGCGGGCGATGACATGCTTTACGGCGGTCGCGGCAGCGATGAGCTGAAAGGTGGCACAGGCCAAGATACCCTCAATGGCGGCTTAGGTAACGACCTGCTTAAAAGTGAAGAGG
Source organism: Enterovibrio sp. (assembly GCA_042096095.1). Classification (GTDB taxonomy): domain Bacteria; phylum Pseudomonadota; class Gammaproteobacteria; order Enterobacterales; family Vibrionaceae; genus Enterovibrio. Next base: position 8,609 of record JBELME010000114.1, on the reverse strand, counting down.
GCGACGACACCCTACTCGGCGGCAAAGGGAATGACAACCTTGATGGCGGCATAGGTAACGACGTGCTCAAGGGTGGAAGAGGCGCTGATATTCTCCACGGAGATGAGGGAGATGACACCTTGCTCGGCGGTTTTGGCGCGGATGAGCTTCAAGGCGGTGTTGGCAATGACACGCTGAAAGGTAACCGAGGAAACGACGAACTTTATGGCGCAGCAGGCGCAGATAATCTTCAAGGTGGCCTCGGTGCTGACCGTCTATTTGGTGGCGACGACAACGACGTTGTACGCGGAGGCAAAGGCAGCGATTACGTCAAAGGTGACGCAGGTGACGACATGCTCTTTGGTGGTCGTGGCAATGATGAACTCAAAGGCGGCACTGGCCAAGATACGCTAAATGGTGGCCGAGGTGCCGACCTGATTCATGGTGATGAAGGTAACGACATCCTCAATGGTGGCCTCGGTGCAGATGAGTTACAAGGTGGCACCGGCGATGATGTTCTTCACGGTAACGACGGAAACGACGCACTCTACGGCGCAGAAGATAATGACCTTCTTATGGGTGGCAGAGGCGATGACGTACTTTATGGCGGTATCGGCAATGACACGCAAATAGGCGGGCAAGGCAACGACAGCCTATGGGGCGACGCGGGTAATGATAACTTGGACGGCGGTCTCGGTGATGACTTGATATACGGCGGCGTTGGTAACGATATCGTCAATGGCGGCGATGGCGCAGACACCCTCTACGGCAGCAACAGCAATGACGCTATCAACGGTGGTGACGGCAACGACACCCTTTATGGCGGTAACGATAATGACATTCTATCCGGCGGCTTAGGTGATGATGATCTGAACGGCGGCAGTGGTGATGACATTATGGTTGGCGGCAAAGGTAACGATAACCTTTACGGCAGCAGCGGCAGCGACGTGGTTTACGGTGGTGAAGGTAACAACACCATCACCCTAGGCAGTGGCAATAATGTGGTGCTGTTCGACGGTAAAGGTAACGACACCGTTTCTGATTTCAGCGTCCGTGATGACAAAATCTCGCTACCTCGCTCAGTCGGTGTGCTCACGCTCGCGGGGATCACACTCACGCAAGATGGCTTAGATACCTTGATCACACTGGGTGACAACACGTTGCGCTTGGTGGATGTAGCAGTAGATGATCTTGATGAAAGCAATTTCGAATTCTTGTCAGAGGATGACTTCAATGCCTTGATTGCGCAATCAAGCATGCTCTCTTTTGACGAGCACGCCTTGGTAGCACAAGTTGACGACAACTTCCTCGCGACAGGTGCCCTGCTCTCTGAAGCCGACATGATTGGTCATTGGCACATCGAATCCATCAATGTTGATGGCACGGTTTACGAGGTGCCAGAATCCACCGTGGTGATCGAAACAGACAAAGGTGAACTTACCCTCTTTGGGCGCGACGACCCACGCCACGCAGAAGGTGAATACGCTTATCACTTGATTGATGACGCGATTGCTGAAGACCAACTTGAGCATTTCGATCTGAAACTTGTGAACGAGCTCGGTGAACATGCTGAAAGCACGTTAGACATTACAGCGGGCGAAGACGTCGATAAAGACCTTCACGCCTTGGTCGATGACGACGAGCTGGTAGGCACCGAAGGCAACAACCTGCTGATTGGCGACGAAGACAACAACGTCATTCGCGGCGAAGAAGGTAATGATGGCCTATACGGCAGTTTGGGTGATGATGATATCGATGGTGGCTTAGGGAATGACCTCATCATTGGTGGTAAAGGTTCTGACACACTCACAGGCGGAGAAGGTTCAGACACCTTTGCCTTCCTGCAAGGGGATGCAGCGCCATTGACCATCGACACCATCACGGATTACTCCCCGTCTCTCGATGTGTTGGATTTCACCGATGTGCTTGATGGCATCCAAAATGAAAACATTGGTGATTACCTTGTGTCGCTCGAAAACAACGAAGACGACGAAGCCATTCTTTCTATCTCGACAGATGGCGACGTGATTGACCAGCAAATCGTCTTCAGCAACACGTCAGTGGAAGAGCTGGCTGAAAACCTCGGTATGGCGGGAACATCAACAGGTTCAGATGTGATTACAACCATGCTCGAAGAGAGCCGCATCCTCATCAGTATTGATTAACACGATGTGGTTAACGCGCGGTAAAAAGACCTGCAACAGCAGGTCTTTTTTTATTTTCCTCTAGAGAAAATCATTAGTGCACGAAATGACCAGCAACAAATATGCAATGATTAAATACTCAGCAACAACCGAACATTATGGAGATATGACTCACAAATATTGGCCGATAACCTATTTTTCAGCGCCACGCTACGTAGGGTGAAGACATCCGAATCTGTTCACCGAACCAAGGAAGGCGACATGGCAGACCAAGAAAATAAGCTATTTTGTAACGAATGTGCGTGCATGACGTCGCACCAGCGTATTGACCTAGAGCCACTGAAAGCTGACGAGAACAGCACTTTTTTCCACCGCGCAACCATCATGATTTCTAAATCCATTGATGTGATGCTTGGCTCTTCTTACCAACAGTGTGGCCACTGCGGTTCAACATTTGGTTATCCCGAAAGTGGAAGCGGCTTTTAAAGCACGATGAACACGAAAAATTGATGATTGAAAAGAGGCCGTTTCTAAAGAAGCGGCCTCTTTTTCTTTGTCGATTCCTTAATGCCCAAACAATCTGAAGTTGCGCCCTTCCCTTTTACGATGCGCAATTTTGTTCAAGTTTTGCGTTCTCTTCTCTCATATAGTTTGCCAAGATGTTAATAGAACCCAAAGGACTGTCATCGTGGACTCAAGTAATCGCTTCCAGTTTGTAAATAGCACGCACCTCGACGGTGTGTCAGTGCTTGATGCCAATATGCGCGACTTCACCTACGACAAACACGCTCACGAGGAATTCTCTATCGGCGTCACCTTGCAAGGGCGACAAGACTTCTTCTGCCAAGGGGCATTTCACAAAAATCCCGCAGGCAACGTATTACTCTTCAACCCCGAAGACGTGCATGATGGATGTTCGGGAGGCCTGCAAGATTTGGAGTACTTGATGCTCTATGTGCACCCTGAAAGCGTAGAGAGTCAATTCAGAGCGCTTGGCGTGAAACAGCCCAGCGCACTTCGCATCGAAGGGTGTTGTATCGACAATGTTGATCTGCGTAACCAAGCCCTGATCATGGCCTCAGTATTGAAAGACCCGCAAAGCAGTCGCATAGAGCAAGAATCCGCCTTGTTTCAGCTTTCGCACGCCATGGTGTCGAGTGCAGGCTTGCTTGATGAAATGGAAACATCGAGCCGCAAAGAATCGCTGCTGTTACGCGCGAAAGACTATATTCAAGCCAATCTTCACAAAGACATCGCCATTGATGACATCGCTAACGCAGCATCAATGTCGAAGTTTCATTTCATCCGATTGTTTCGCGCGCAATTTGGCATCACGCCACACCAGTATGTGATCAATTGCCGCATCAATGGCGCACGTAAAGCGTTGGAATCAGGATTGCCTTCTAGCTATGTCGCACAAGCCTTTGGCTTTTCCGACAGCAGCCACTTCAATCGGCGCTTCAAACGTGCCTATGGTATGACCCCGAAACAGTACCAACTCCAGATACGCGCCCTACCGCCACCCGCTCTCAGCTAGGTCATTGATCGACATGATGGATCCCAGCATCGATCCGCTCACTTCGCATTCGCGTCTTATCACGCGGTAAATCACACCGTTGCACTTTTTGCCCCAACTGGCGAAATCAGAGGCATGGCATTCGCTCGTCTATACCAAGAGGCTTCTCTTCTATGTTTGAAATTTGGACGTATGCATTTGGCATCATGTATTCCCCTGGCCCCGTCAATTTTCTTGGCTTAAACGGAGGGGTTAACGGCAAAACCAAGCAAAATGTTGGCTTCTTTGCGGGCGTCGGCGTTGCCATGTTATTGCTGTTTCTTGGGCTTAGCGTTCTGGGAAACTCACTGATTAGCCCGGATGTATTGCCCTACACCAGCCTTCTAGGAAGCGGCTATATTCTTTACCTTGCCAGTAAATTGCTGCGCGCAAGTTTTCATCAAACCTCCCTGCTGACAGGCACATCAGACAAGCACAATGCGCGGGCGACTAATACCTTAAGCTTTCGCCAAGGTTTAACCGTGCAATTGCTCAACCCGAAAGGGCTGGTGGCAACATTGCCGATTGTCACCATCCAGTTTCCCGCTGCTGGCATCAACGGTTCGGCCGGCGTGTTGTGGTCAATCGCCCTATCAATACTGGCTTTTGGTGCACCCTTATCCTATTCGCTGATCGGCAGCGCGCTTGGACGAAAAATTGAAAACCCTCGCTACTTTGCGTATTTCACGCGGACAATGGCGGTTTTACTGATATACGTTGCCCTGTCCATTTGCATAGAACACAGCCTGAGTGTCTGGTTTGGTTAGAAACAACGCCGTCACACTCCGCGTTTCAGATAAAAAAAATGCCGCCCGTGTAAGGGCGGCATGTGATGTTCAGCTTAACAGTGCGGTGGGCATTAACGCGTCAGATATGCGCGAATAAATTCAGTCACTGACACCATATCTGCAATCGCGATGAACTCATCAGTGGTGTGAACTTTCGACATACCGGTAGACAAGTTAACCGTGGTTAGGCCTTTTTCGTTGAAAACGTTCGCATCAGAACCGCCGCCCGTTGGTTTGGTCATTGGCTCAATGCCAATGGCTTCGAACGCTGCTTTGATCGCAACAACGTTTGGGTTGTCATCCGCGATGCGGTAAGCGTTGTAAGAACGGGTAGATTCGATCTCGATCTCTGCACCGTGCTTCTCAGCCGCCGCTTCAAACGTTGACACCATGTGCACCACTTGCTTCGCCAGCTTCTCGTCGTCCAATGAACGCGCTTCCGCTTCAATGTATAGCTCAGGCATCACGATGTTAGTCGCTTGTCCGCCACGCACCACGCCGATGTTTGCGGTGGTTTCATGGTCAATACGGCTTAGCGTCATGTTGCTGATCGCATCGGCTGCTACCGTCAGGGCGTTAATGCCTGTTTCAGGTGCCAAACCTGCGTGCGCTGGCTTACCTTTGATGGTCACTTTCAGGCTTTGCTGACCCGGTGCCGTGGTAATGATGGTGCCAATGTTGCCGCCTGAATCAAGCACGATCGCTTGGTTCGACTCAATCTTGCTCATGTCGAAGTGCTTCGCGCCTTCAAGGCCAAGCTCTTCATACACGGTGAAAGCAACTTCAATTGTCTTGTGCGCTTCGCCATTCGCCTTGATGGTGCGAACCGCTTCCATCACCGCTGCGATGCCAGATTTGTCATCGCCACCCAAAATGGTGTTGCCTTTCGAACGGATAATGCCATCTTCAATGATTGGCTCGATACCGATACCCGGTGTTACCGTATCCATGTGGCTGCTGAAAACAATGCTGCCTTCAAGCTCGCCTTGCAGTTTCGCGTAGATGTTAAAGCCATTTGAGATGGTGTCTGGAACAGGAAGCTTCGTCACTTCAAAACCCATTTGACCCAGTTGTTCAGCAAGCACTTCAGCAACGGCTTTCTCGTTACCTGACTCGCTGTCAATTTTCATCAGCTCAATAAAATGCTCTACCAGTCTTTCTTGATTAATGTTTGTCATCGGTGTGCGACTTCTTTTCTGCGGGATGAAGCCACACCTTAAACGGAAGTGAAAAACCGATTAGATGGGTTACATCAAAGAAATGGCCGATTTGGTGACAAACTGACTGTTTGGGGCAAAAAAAGACGGGCTTTCGCCCGTCAAAGGTATGGAAAATCGATAGGATTGAGAGAGTGTTACTACTCGGTATGTTTCACGCTTTTCGTCGAGACGCTAGGCATACGCGTTGATTTCGATACCGGCTTCGTCTTCCGGCACCACGATCAAGTCTTGCTTAGATTCTTCCATCCACTGCTGTACCGCCGCGTTTGCAAGAATGTTATCCGCATAGATTTGGGCCTTCTCGGACAGTTGAACGCCGTAAGTGAGGAAACGCAGCGCAACGGGCGCATACATGGCGTCCGCAATGGAGAATTCGCCAAACAGATAGCCGCCTTTATCCGCAAACGCCTCCATTTGTTCTGCCCAGATATCGTCAATACGCTGCACATCTTTTAGGCACGTTTCAGAGGGCGTTATTTTGCGGCGACCACGAATATTCATTGGCATTTCACTGCGAACCCCACCAAAACCTGCGTGCATTTCAGAGGAGATAGCACGGGCTTTTGCGCGGTCAGCCGCATTTTCTGGCCAGCCTTTTCCTTGCAAATATTGCTCGTTCACGTATTCGCAAATAGCAAGTGACTCCCAGACCGGAACACCCTTGTCCACCAGCATCGGGACCTTCGCCGCACCGCCGTATTTTTTCAGTTCGGTGTAGAACGCATCAGTGAAAAGCGACAACTCAATTTCTTCAAAATCAATGTCGAAACCGCGAAGTACCAGCCAACCACGCAATGACCACGTCGAATAGTTTTTGTTTGCGATAAATAATTTCACTTTGCACTCCTTTGCATTTACGTTGATGAAACCAGTATGCTGAGTAAGCCGTTAGGTTTCTAACGCAAAGTATTGATACTAAGTATTCGCATTTGTGATGTAAGGAAAAATCTGTCATGGACATCGACTCACTCAGAAGCTTTCTCGCGATTGTCGACACCGGCAGCTTCACGCGTGCGGCAGCACAAATTCATCGCACCCAATCTACCATTAGCATGCAGATTAAGCGGCTTGAAGAAGAGCTAGGCAGCCCTTTGTTTGATCGCGACAAACGCCCGCTGAGTTTGAGCTTGTCTGGGCAACGGCTGGTAAGCCACGCGAGACGCCTTGTTGCTGGGCATGATGAAGCCTTGATCGCCTTTAAACAGGAAGATGCCTCTCGTCCCATCCGTATTGGCTGCCCTGACGATTATGCGGAGAGCCTGCTGCCACAGCTTCTCGAATCCCTTCGAGCGCATTTAAATCAACACATCACCTTTGATGTGTTGTGCGCCTCGAGCACGCGAATTCGACAGCGCTTAGACAGCGGAGAACTCGACGCGGCAGTGGTAACGCGAGCCCCTGATTCTGATGAAGGTTGGTTGCTGCAACATGACCAAGGCGTGTGGATCATGGGGCAGCGACAAACAACTTCCATTGCAGCGCCCCCTGCCCCTTGCTCTGTTCGATAATAATTGTAAATTTCACACCACCGCATTGGATGTGCTGGGAAAATTCGGCATTGATGTGGATTTGTATGCTTTCACCACCAGCGCCTCCACACTGAAAGGCTTGGTCCGAAACAACCTCGCAATTTCCGCCATGGCATCAAGTAGCGTGCCAGACGATCTCAACCTGATCACCCACGCGAATCTTCCGCCGTTACCCGCCATTGATATTGTGCTGATCACCGCGACACGCTCGCACCCCTTATTGTCGGCGTCAGTGGTGTCGAGACTGACACAAGCGTTTGCGTCAACACGCAGCGAGCACGCCAATATCGCTCAGGCTATTTAGGGAATAACACCCAACGACAGACACAAAAAAAGCAGCCTTCCAAGCTGCTTTTTTGTTGTTTGAAAATGGCGCGTCAGAAAGCCGTTTTAAGCCTCTATCGGCTCACCGCCAAGTATGCGCCTGCACCAATCATGACAGAGCCCGCACAACGGTTCAGTTTACGCTGCGCAGCTTCCGTTTTCAGCATGCGAGCCATACGCGCCGCGCCAAATGCCATCAACATCGCGCCACTCATCAAAGCGAAACACGCCAGCACAACCGCCAATGCAACATCGCCTAAACTCAGCACCGTTAAATCCATGAAGGTTGGCAAAAATGCGATGTAAAACAATATCACTTTAGGGTTTGATGCCGAAATCAAAAAGCCCTGCACAAATGCCGCCACATGGCCTGAGTGCTTGGTCTCTGATTGATTGGCCAAGTCTTGCACTTGCGGCAAGGCGACAAACATTTTGTAACCCAAGTAGATAAGGTACGCCGCACCCACATAACGAATAACCACAAACAAGGCGGAATAGTTTTCCGCGATGGTTGCCAGACCAAAACACGCCAAGATGAGGTACACCAAATCGCTGAGCACCATACCAGACGCCAACGCCCAACAATCTTTTGCGCCTCGCGTCATGGCTCGGGCTACTAAAGCAAAAATGCCAGGTCCAGGCGTGATAACAAAAATGAATATTGCAATGGTGAACGTAATCGCCCCTTCCAACGTCATGTCGATTCCTCATGTTTTTTTGCTTTGTTATCCCACGAAGCTAACACAGATATGTGAACACTATCGATGAAAGTTTTTCGCGAGGAAGAGCAAATCTTATCGTCAAGATCAGATCACGTAGAATCACAGATTTTCAAAGGCTGCTTTAACTCATATGGACATCATTTTTCTCATCGCCGCTATCGTGTCATTCGTGAACGTGGTTTACGCATTCATCACCAAACGTATTTTCTTTGCAGGTGGATTCATCGACTATTACGAAAACAAGTCGCACTTCTTCGCAGGGCTCTTCGCGTTTATCCTGTTTATACCCAAACAACTTGAAGATGCCGGATTCAGCGAGCTTTACTGACGTTATGATCAAGGCGTCCC
>JBELME010000113.1:0-12026 GCA_042096095.1 Enterovibrio sp. | reverse complement strand
AGGCTTATTCTTTGCTGGCCAAATCAACGGTACGACCGGTTATGAAGAAGCAGCTGCTCAAGGTTTGTTAGCGGGCGCTAACGCTGCGTTGTATGCGCAGGACAAAGAAGGTTGGTGTCCTCGTCGCGACCAGGCTTACATGGGCGTGTTGATTGACGATTTGTCGACCATGGGTACAAAAGAACCGTATCGCATGTTCACCTCCCGTGCGGAATACCGTTTGTTGCTACGTGAAGACAATGCCGATTTGCGCCTGACTGAAATGGGTCGTCAATTGGGCTTGGTTGATGATGAGCGCTGGGCCCGTTTTAACCAGAAGCTGGAAAATATCGAGCAAGAAGCACAACGTCTTCGCGGTATTTGGGTAAACCCTACCTCTGAACACGCAGACGCGATCAATGGCATTCTAAAAGCGCCGATGACGCGAGAAGCAAACGGTGAAGATCTGCTTCGTCGTCCTGAAGTGACGTACGATCAGCTTGTTGCTCAAGCGGCTTTCGCCCCTGCTCATGACGATCAACAAGCGCGCGAACAAGTTGAAATTCAAGTTAAATACGAAGGGTATATCAATCGTCAAAAAGACGAGATTGAGAAATCGATTCGCCATGAGAATACGCAATTGCCGATTGGACTTGATTATAAACAAATCAAAGGTTTATCTAATGAAGTAATTGCGAAATTGCAAGATACGCGCCCTGAAACCATCGGTAAAGCGTCGCGTATTTCGGGGATTACACCAGCGGCAATTTCTATTCTTTTGGTGCACTTGAAAAAACAAGGCATGCTGAAAAAAGGAGCCTAACGGGCTGTGAAACAACGTCTAGCGCAACTCATTGAACAGGCAGGGATGGAGATCCCTGCTCATCAACAAGATCAATTGATCGGCTATGTTGAAATGCTTCACAAATGGAATAAGGCGTATAACCTGACGTCAGTACGCGATCCTCAAGAAATGATCATCAAGCACATCATGGACAGCATTGTCGTGAGTCAGCACTTGGAAGGATCAACGTTTATTGATGTTGGCACTGGACCAGGCCTTCCTGGGATCCCGCTCGCGATCGTAAACCCTGAAAAATCATTTACCTTGCTTGATAGCTTGGGGAAACGTATTCGTTTTATTCGTCAGGTCATTCATGAGCTGAAAATTGACAATGTCACCCCTGTCCAAAGCCGTGTTGAAGACTTCCAACCGGAAGCTGGTTTTGATGGTGTATTAAGTCGTGCGTTTGCCTCAATGAACGATATGATCAGTTGGTGTCACCATTTACCTGCAGCGGATGGTCACTTTCTCGCATTGAAAGGACAAGTCGACCAAGCTGAGATTGGTGCCCTACCTGCTGATTGTTCTGTGACCGATATCAAACCTTTGACTGTTCCCGGATTGGAAGGGCAACGTCATCTAGTAATCTTGTCTAAATAGGATTGTCTGGCGAGGTTTACTTGTGGGAAAAGTCATAGCAATTGCGAACCAAAAAGGGGGCGTTGGTAAAACAACGACCTGTATTAATCTGGCTGCGTCTTTGGCCGCAACCCAGCGCAAGGTGCTTGTTATAGACCTAGACCCGCAGGGAAACGCGACAATGGCCAGTGGTGTCGATAAATATGATGTCGATGCCACGGCCTATGATTTACTTGTGGAAGAAACCCCTTTCAATGATGTGGTGGTGACGGAAACAACCGGTGGGTATCATCTTATCGCGGCAAATGGCGATGTGACCGCTGCCGAAATAAAACTCATGGAAGTGTTTGCGCGAGAAGTAAGATTGCGCAATGCGCTAGCGGAAGTGCGTGAAAACTATGATTTCATCTTCATAGATTGTCCCCCTTCCTTAAACCTTCTTACAATCAATGCCATGACAGCATCAAATTCTGTGCTTGTGCCGATGCAGTGTGAATATTTTGCACTGGAAGGGTTAACAGCGTTGATGGACACCATCAGCAAGCTAGCAAGTGTGGTGAATGCGGATTTACATGTCGAAGGTTTGCTCAGAACCATGTACGATCCAAGAAATCGATTGGCCACGGAAGTGTCCGATCAGATTAAGAAACACTTTGGTGATAAAGTGTATCGCACAGTAATACCGCGCAATGTGCGCCTTGCAGAAGCGCCGAGCCATGGGCGACCTGCCATGTATTACGATAAATATTCAAGCGGAGCTAAAGCATACCTTGCCCTCGCAGGTGAAATGCTTCGCCGAGAAGAACAAGCAAGATTTACGGCAAATGCAGCGAACGCTTCTTAAGGAATTAAATGAACACTCCCAAACGTGGATTGGGCAAAGGGCTTGATGCCCTCCTTGCGACGAGTGCGAAAGCACAAGCACGCGTCGACATGAATGTTGAACGCCAGGAAGTCGTTAATCATAGTGAGTTACAACAATTGCCTTTGGCTGTTCTTCGTCCTGGTATGTATCAACCTCGACAAGAAATGGAACCTGAAGCCTTAGACGAATTGGCTGAATCAATACGCGCACAAGGCGTTATTCAGCCGCTTGTTGTTCGTAAAGTGGACGCACAGCAATACGAAATCATTGCTGGTGAGCGTCGCTGGAGAGCATCGAAAAAAGCGGGTTTGACCCACGTACCGTGCTTAGTACGTGAATTAAATGACAAAGCCGCTAGCGCCATCGCGTTGATAGAGAACATTCAACGCGAAGACCTCAATGCCATGGAAGAGGCAGAAGCCCTCAACCGATTAGTGCACGATTTTTCTCTGACTCACCAACAATTGGCTGAGGCATTGGGCAAATCGCGTACAACAATCAGCAATTTATTACGTTTAAACGGCCTCGAAGCCGGCGTGAAAAAGCTCTTACTTGGCCGCCAATTAGAAATGGGCCATGCGCGCGCACTCCTTTCATTGGAAGGTGAGTCGCAAATCGAAGCGGCGGTGTTAGCGGTGAATAAAAAATTCACTGTGAGACAGACCGAAGCTTTGGTGAAAAAGATGCAAGCGCCAGCAGTAGAGTCTGCAACAAATCAGCCTTCACCTCAGATATTAGAAGTGCAAGACAGATTGGCAGACAAACTTGGCACCAAGGTGACACTTTCGCAAAGCCAAAGTGGCAGCGGAAAGTTAGTCATCAGTTTTGGTCAAAACGAAAAACTTATGCAAATTCTTGCAATTCTCGATAAAGAAGTGTGATTTCACGCGTTGAGATTTTGTTACATATTTTTGCTTACTGTGATCAGGTTACCCTGTTGTAAAATTTAGCCTCGCTTTTTGGGGTGATGAGATTGCATTCAAAAGGGTGACCCGTATAATTTTCGCAGTTTTCCCAGCACGACAAAGTGCTACGAGGAAAGGAATCGAGGAACGAATACATGGTATCGACGCTCACGCGACCAGGTCGCAAGCTTGCGAAAAGGTTGCTGCTGTTACAGGTGTGCGTCGTGTTAGCAACGGCAATCTTGATGGTGACCACCATCAATGTCGACTGGGGAATTTCCGCACTCATTGGCGGTGGCATCTTTGTGGTAGCCAACGCAGCCTTTGCATTGTGTGCATTCCTGTTTAGTGGAGCAAGAGCGGCCAAGCTGGTTGTAGCGTCTTTCTACAGCGGTGAAGTACTCAAAATTCTACTAACTGTCGTTTTATTCTCCGTTGTTTACCTGTATGCCGAGGTGGAACTTGTTCCCCTCAAACTGACCTATTTGCTGGTACTTGGAATCAACATCCTCGCGCCAGTTTTATTCATTAACAACAACAAATAGGATGAGTTATGGCTGCGCCAGGTGAAGCGCTTACACCGTCTAGTTATATCTCCCACCACCTGTCTAATCTGTCTACTGACAAGTTAGGACTGGTTGAGGATGGTAGTTTCTGGGCCGTGCACATTGATAGCCTGTTTTTCTCAGTCTTGATCGGTTTTGGCTTTTTGTGGCTATTCCGCTCTGTGGCGAAGAAAGCAACCACCGGAGTCCCTGGTAAGCTTCAGTGTTTTGTGGAAATACTAGTCGAGTTCGTTGATGAGAACGTTCGCGAAACCTTCCATGGAAAAAACCCACTGATTGCTCCACTGGCTCTGACCATTTTCGTCTGGATATTCTTGATGAATACGATGGATTTAATTCCTATCGATTTTCTTCCTTATCCGGCGGAACATTGGTTCGGTATCCCTTACCTTAAAGTGGTACCAACAGCAGACGTAAATATCACGCTGGCGATGGCGCTGGGTGTCTTCTTCTTGATGATTTATTACAGCATCAAAGTGAAAGGCATTGGCGGCTTTGCTAAAGAACTGGCTCTTCACCCGTTCAATCACCCTGTTATGATTCCTTTCAACCTGCTTCTTGAAGTGGTCTCGCTACTGGCGAAACCAATTTCATTGGGTATGCGTTTGTTCGGTAACATGTTTGCAGGTGAAGTGGTATTTATCCTGATTGCGGCACTACTGCCGTGGTGGGCGCAATGGTTGGGGTCACTACCGTGGGCAATATTCCACATTTTGGTTATTACCATCCAAGCGTTCGTCTTTATGATGTTGACTATCGTGTACCTGTCTCAGGCACATGAAGATTCAGATCATTAATACGTTTTTAAGTAAGCAACTTTTGTTAGACCTTCCGGCATATTAGGCCGACAACAAGAAACTGGAGATAGTGATGGAAACTTTATTGAGCTTTTCTGCAATTGCCGTGGGCATCATTGTAGGTCTTGCTTCCCTGGGTACTGCGATTGGTTTCGCATTGCTTGGCGGTAAATTCCTTGAAGGCGCTGCGCGTCAACCAGAGATGGCTCCTATGCTGCAAGTTAAGATGTTCATCATCGCTGGTCTGCTAGATGCTGTTCCAATGATCGGTATCGTAATCGCATTGCTGTTCACCTTCGCGAACCCATTCGTCGGTCAGCTGGGTTAAGTCGTCTGAATCGTACCTTTAGCCAACTAATGGAGGCGGTGTTGTGAATATCAACGCAACTCTAATCGGCCAGGCGATCGCATTCAGCATGTTTGTTGTGTTCTGCATGAAATATGTATGGCCACCAATCATGCAAGCGATTGAGGAACGTCAGAAGAAAATCGCTGACGGTCTAGCGGCAGCTGAGCGTGCCGCAAAAGACCTGGATTTGGCCCAGGCTAATGCTTCAGATCAACTTAAAGAAGCAAAGCGCTCTGCAACTGAGATCATCGAGCAAGCAAACAAGCGTAAAGCACAAATTATCGACCAAGCCCGCGAAGAAGCTAACGCTGAACGCGAAAATATCCTTAATCAAGGACAGGCTGAACTCGAAGCTGAACGCAACCGTGCCCGCGATGAACTGCGCAAACAAGTTGCAACTCTAGCCGTGATCGGTGCAGAGAAAATCCTTGAGCGTTCAATCGATGAAAACGCTCACCGAGATATTCTCGATAAAATCACTGCAGAACTTTAAGAAGGAGGGGCAGATATGTCTGAACTGACTACCATCGCACGCCCCTACGCTAAAGCAGCCTTCGATCTTGCAGTAGAGAAAGGCGAGTTAGACCAATGGTCTGAAATGCTTGCCTTTGCTGCTGAAGTCGCCCGTAACGAAACCATTGCAGATTTTCTCAGTGGGATGAATTCAGCGGAAAAGCTGACAGAAATTTTTGTTTCTGTATGTGGCGAACAGCTCAATGAACAAGGCCAGAACCTGATTAAGGTGATGGCTGAGAATGGACGCCTTGCAGCGTTGCCGGATGTATCTATCCAGTTCTTGGCTCTGCGCCGTGAACTTGAAAAGCTTGTGGATGTTGAAGTCCTATCAGCTGTCGCGCTTAGCCAAGCGCAAATAGATGCTGTTGCCAGCAAACTGGAAGCGCGCCTTGAGCGCAAAGTGAAGCTGAACTGTAGTGTAGACGAGACCCTGGTTGCCGGGGTTGTGATTCGAGCTGGAGACTTGATCATTGATAACTCAGTAAGCGGCCGTGTCCGTCGACTGAGCGATGCATTGCAGTCTTGATTTGGGGAATTGGAGCATGCAACTTAATTCCACGGAAATTAGCGAACTAATCAAACAACGTATCGAAAATTTTAACGTTGTTAGTGAAGCTCGCAACGAAGGTACCATCGTGTCAGTCAGTGACGGTATCATTCGTATCCATGGCCTTGCTGATGCGATGCAAGGTGAAATGATTGAACTACCAGGCAACCGCTTCGCGTTGGCGCTTAACCTTGAGCGCGACTCTGTAGGTGCGGTTGTTATGGGTCCATATGCCGACCTTCAGGAAGGCATGAAAGTAACGGGTACTGGTCGCATTCTTGAAGTGCCAGTAGGTCCTGAGCTACTGGGTCGTGTGGTGAACACCTTGGGTGAGCCTATCGACGGTAAAGGTCCTATTGAAGCAAAACTGACTTCTCCTGTAGAAGTGATTGCACCGGGTGTTATCGCTCGTCAATCTGTTGACCAACCAGTACAGACCGGTTACAAGGCAGTTGATGCCATGATCCCAATCGGCCGTGGTCAGCGTGAGCTGATCATCGGTGACCGCCAGACAGGTAAAACTGCGATGGCTATCGATGCGATCATCAACCAGAAGAACTCTGGTATCTACTCTATCTATGTTGCTATCGGCCAGAAAGCGTCAACCATTGCTAACGTGGTTCGTAAACTGGAAGAGCACGACGCACTGAAGAACACCGTCGTTGTTGTTGCATCTGCTTCTGAAGCAGCGGCACTGCAATACCTTGCGCCTTATGCAGGTTGTGCGATGGGTGAGTACTTCCGTGACCGTGGTGAAGATGCGCTGATCGTATACGATGATTTGTCTAAGCAAGCAGTTGCTTACCGTCAAATTTCTCTATTGCTACGTCGTCCGCCAGGTCGTGAAGCATTCCCTGGTGATGTTTTCTATCTCCACTCACGTCTTCTAGAACGCGCTGCGCGTGTTAATGCTGACTACGTTGAGAAATTCACCAACGGTGAAGTGACAGGCAAAACAGGTTCTTTGACCGCACTGCCTATCATCGAAACCCAAGCGGGTGACGTATCTGCGTTCGTTCCAACCAACGTTATCTCCATTACCGATGGTCAGATCTTCCTACAGTCCGAACTGTTCAACGCGGGTATTCGCCCTGCTGTTGACCCAGGTATTTCGGTATCTCGTGTAGGTGGTTCAGCACAAACCAAGATCATGAAGAAGCTGTCTGGTGGTATCCGTACCGCACTGGCGCAATATCGTGAACTTGCGGCGTTTGCTCAATTCTCATCAGATCTTGATGAAGCAACGAAGAAGCAGCTGGATCATGGTCAAAAAGTGACCGAGCTGATGAAGCAGAAGCAATATGCACCAATGTCTGTGTTTGAGCAGGGCTTGGTAATTTTTGCAGCTGAAAAAGGCTATTTGACCGACGTAGAGTTGGTGAAACTGGCTGACTTCGAAGCTGCTCTGCTTGCATTTGCTAAGGCGCAATATGCTGAGTTGGTTGCCCAGATTGAAGAGTCGGGTAATTACAACGGCGAAATCGAAACGCAACTTGCTAAGTTGGTTGAAGATTTCAAGGCAACGCAAACCTGGTAATGCGTAGAAGGCCGCTTATGCGGCCTTCTGACAACGGAGAGTAACGATGGCCGGCGCAAAAGAAATTCGTAACAAGATCGGAAGTGTGAAAAGCACACAGAAGATCACCAAAGCGATGGAAATGGTAGCAGCTTCTAAAATGCGTCGTTCGCAAGACGCAATGGAATCTTCTCGTCCATACGCGACTACTATGCGCAAAGTGATCGGTCATGTCGCCCTTGGTAAATTAGAGTATCGCCATCCTTATTTGGAAGAGCGTGAAGCCAAGCGCGTCGGTTATATCATCGTATCGTCTGATCGTGGTCTGTGTGGCGGTTTGAACATTAACGTGTTTAAACGTGCTATCACTGAAATGCAAACGTGGACTCAAAAAGGTGCAGAGGTTGAAACTGCCCTTATTGGTGCCAAAGCAACGGCATTTTTTAACAGCTACGGCGGAAATGTTTCAGCACAAGTTTCTGGTTTGGGTGATAACCCATCACTGGAAGATCTGATCGGTACGGTCGGTGTGATGCTGAAAAAATACGATGACGGCCAGCTGGATCGTCTGTATCTGGTGTACAACAAGTTTGTAAACACCATGACGCAAGAACCAGTGATCGATCAATTGCTGCCTTTGCCTAAGTCAGAAGACGAAGAAATGAAACGCAGCCATGCTTGGGATTACATTTATGAACCTGAGCCTAAACCACTGCTAGATACCTTGTTGGTTCGCTATGTCGAATCACAGGTTTATCAAGGTGTGGTGGAAAACCTCGCGTGCGAACAAGCAGCGCGAATGGTTGCGATGAAGGCTGCAACAGATAATGCAGGTGACATCATTGATGAACTGCAACTGGTGTATAACAAAGCCCGTCAGACTGCAATTACACAAGAGCTCTCGGAGATTGTCTCCGGTGCAGCAGCCGTGTAAGGCAAGGGCCAACGAACTATTTTAGAGGAATAACGATGGCTACAGGTAAGATCGTTCAGATCATCGGTGCGGTAGTCGACGTGGAGTTTCCACAGGAATCAGTACCTCAGGTATATGATGCCCTGAACGTGAAACGTGAAGGCGAGCGTCTGGTGCTGGAAGTTCAGCAACAGCTGGGTGGTGGTATTGTCCGTACCATCGCGATGGGTTCGTCTGATGGTCTGCGTCGTGGACTAGAAATAGAGAACACAGGCAAGCCGATTGAAGTACCAGTAGGTACTGCAACCCTAGGTCGTATCATGAACGTACTGGGTGACTCAATCGACGAGCGTGGCGATATCGGTGAAGAAGAGCGCTACTCTATCCACCGTGCAGCACCAAGCTATGAAGAACAGTCAAACGCGACTGAACTGCTAGAAACCGGTGTAAAAGTAATCGACTTGGTTTGCCCATTTGCGAAGGGTGGTAAAATCGGTCTATTCGGTGGTGCAGGTGTAGGTAAGACCGTTAACATGATGGAACTTATCAACAACATCGCACTGCAACACTCGGGTCTATCAGTATTCGCAGGTGTTGGTGAGCGTACTCGTGAGGGTAACGACTTCTACTTCGAAATGCAGGAAGCCGGTGTTGTTAACATCGAAAACCCAGCAGAATCAAAAGTAGCCATGGTTTATGGTCAGATGAACGAGCCACCAGGTAACCGTCTACGCGTAGCGTTGACCGGTCTAACTATGGCTGAGAAGTTCCGTGACGAAGGCCGTGACGTACTTCTGTTCATCGATAACATCTACCGTTACACCTTGGCAGGTACTGAAGTATCAGCACTGCTAGGTCGTATGCCTTCTGCGGTAGGTTACCAGCCTACGCTAGCGGAAGAGATGGGTGTTCTTCAAGAACGTATCACGTCCACCAAGAGCGGTTCTATCACTTCTGTACAGGCCGTTTACGTCCCTGCGGATGACTTGACTGACCCATCTCCAGCAACCACGTTTGCTCACTTGGATGCGACCGTTGTACTTTCACGTAACATCGCTTCTTTGGGTCTATACCCAGCAATCGACCCATTGGATTCGACGTCTCGTCAGCTAGATCCATTGGTTATCGGTCAAGAGCACTATGATGTTGCGCGTGGCGTTCAGTCTGTACTGCAGCGTTACAAAGAACTGAAAGACATCATCGCTATCTTGGGTATGGATGAACTGTCAGAAGACGACAAACTTGCTGTATCTCGTGCACGTAAGATTGAGCGTTTCTTGACGCAGCCATACCACGTTGCTGAAGTATTCACTGGTCAACCTGGTGTATACGTTTCGCTGAAAGAAACCATCGCTGGCTTTAAAGGCCTGATGAGTGGCGAGTACGACGATATCCCAGAGCAGGCATTCCTGTACTGTGGTGGTATCGAAGAAGTCCTCGAAAAAGCGAAGAACCTGTAAGGGTTTTTAGGAGGCGATATGGCAGCGATGACCTTCCACCTGGATGTAGTAAGTGCGGAGAAACAATTGTTTTCTGGCCGTGCTGAATCTATTCAGGTAACTGGTAGCGAAGGTGAGCTTGGTATTTTCCCAAGTCACACCCCGCTGCTGACCGCCATTACGCCAGGCATGATCCGAATTACTAAACAACATGGCCATGAAGAGGTAATTTACCTTTCTGGTGGTACGTTGGAAGTACAACCAAGCGCAGTGACTGTGCTTGCTGACACCGCGATTCGCGGTGTTGATTTGGACCAAGCTAAGGCGGAAGAAGCGAAGCGACGTGCTGAGGATCGAATCCTCAACAAGCACGGTGATATGGACTTCGCTCAGGCGGCCAGTGACCTGGCCAAAGCGATTGCCCAGCTACGAGTTATCGAGCTGACGAAAAAGGCGCGCTAATATCCGGCCGGATAAACAGCCAAAATAAAAGGCGACCAGTAGGTCGCCTTTTTTACGACTAAAATGTCTCATAGTCGTCGATTTATTGAGACAAGGTGACGGAAACCTTTCTTATTCTTAATAATTTGAATCCCGTTCCCTGATCGAAATCGCTACAATACACAACAATTATATTTGAAGTTGATACTGAGCAATAAGGATACCTCTTCTCATGAATTTCAGTGCCGTCATTCTGGCCGCGGGTAAAGGCACCCGTATGTATTCAAATTTGCCAAAGGTGCTCCATACCCTTGCGGGTAAGCCAATGGTAAAACACGTTATCGATACCTGTTGTTCACTGGGTGCCCAGCAGCTTCATTTAGTCTACGGACATGGCGGCGATGATATGAAAGCGGCGCTTTCTCAAGAGCCCGTAAATTGGGTGCTGCAGGCAGAACAGCTGGGAACTGGGCACGCGGTTGATCAGGCGTCTAGTGAGTTCAGAGATGATGAGCAAGTCTTGGTGCTGTACGGCGATGTTCCGCTAATCAGCGAGCAAACGATTGAGAACTTGCTTGATGCGCAGCCAGACGGCGGTATCGCGCTTTTGACTGTCGTACTTGATTACCCATCGGGTTACGGCCGTATTGTTCGTCGTAATGGTCCTGTTGTGGCAATTGTCGAAGACAAAGATGCGTCACAAGAGCAAAAGCTGATCAAAGAAATCAATACCGGTGTGATGGTTGCAACAGGCAGAGACCTACGTCGTTGGCTGTCAGCACTGAATAATGAAAATGCGCAGGGCGAATATTACCTCACTGACGTGATTGCAATTGCGCACAATGAAGGCCGCGCGGTGGAAGCCGTTCACCCAGAAAGTGCGATTGAAGTTGAAGGCGTGAATAACCGTATTCAATTGGCGCGTCTTGAGCGTGCTTTCCAATCGGCACAAGCTGAAAAACTCTTGGAAAGTGGTGTGATGCTGCGTGACCCTGCGCGTTTCGATCTTCGTGGTCAACTGCAATGTGGTACGGATGTCGAAATTGACGTGAACGTGGTTATCGAAGGTACCGTGACGTTAGGTGATAACGTGGTTATCGGTGCGGGTTGTGTGCTGAAAGATTGTGAAATCGATGATAACACCATTATTCGCCCTTACAGCGTGATTGAAGGAGCGTCTGTGGGTGAAGACTGCACCGTAGGTCCATTTACACGTTTACGCCCTGGTGCGGAGCTGGTGGGTGACTCTCATGTAGGCAACTTCGTCGAAGTAAAAAATGCCCGTCTAGGTAAAGGGTCGAAAGCAAATCACCTGACATACCTTGGTGATGCTGAGATTGGTGATCGTGTGAATATCGGTGCGGGTGCGATTACCTGTAACTACGATGGTGCGAATAAACACAAAACCATCATTGAAGACGATGTCTTTGTCGGGTCTGATACTCAGCTTATCGCGCCAGTTACTGTGAAGAAAGGGGCGACAATCGGTGCGGGCACAACGCTAACCAGTGATGTAGCGGAAGGACAGCTTGTGATCACTCGCGCCAAAGCGCGAGCGTTTGATGGTTGGAACCGTCCTGTGAAGAAGAAATAACATCTGTTATGCATAAAAAAACACCGCAAACGCGGTGTTTTTTTATTGAAGCGATTAAATCACCATCAAACAAAAAATAGGGGGTTGACGCCCCTCTGAATCCGCAATATTATACGCGCCTCTGTTGGGGTATCGCCAAGCGGTAAGGCAGCGGCTTTTGATGCCGCCATTCCCTG